>NZ_CP086615.1:4002500-4172350 GCF_020883455.1 Spiribacter halobius
CCGCGTATGCGGATTTCCTAGAGGGCAACCCGCAGGAGATCGATCTGCTGTTCCGGGAGCTGCTGATCGGGGTAACCGGGTTCTTCCGGGACACGGCGGTCTGGGACTACCTGGCCGGGACCGCCCTGCCGGCGCTGCTGCAGCGGCGCGTGGAGGCGCCGCACCTGCGCGCCTGGGTCATCGGCTGCTCCACCGGGGAGGAGGCCTATTCCCTCGCCATGGCCCTGCGCGATGCCGCCCGCAGTCTGGGCCGAGAGGGGCACTTCAGCTTCCAGATCTTCGCCTCCGACCTCAGCCCCGAGGCCATCGCCGCCGCCCGTCGCGGGCAGTATCCCCACGCCATCCGCGAGCACGTCTCGCCGGAGCGGCTGGCCCGCTACTTCACCGCCCACGAGACCCACTACCGGATCGACAAGCGCATCCGGGACATGGTCCTGTTCGCCCAGCACGATGTCGCCCTGGACCCGCCGTTCACCCGGCTCGACCTCATTGCCTGCCGCAATCTGCTGATCTACTTTGACCCGATGCTGCAGCGCCGGCTGCTGCCGCTGTTCCACTACAGCCTGCATCCGGGCGGCGTGCTGGTGCTCGGCAGCTCGGAGACGGTGGGCCGGTTCGGGCGGCTGTTCGCGCCGATCGAGCAGAAGCTGCGTATCTACCGGCGCCAGGACAATGCCGCCACGGGCGGCCCGGATTTCCTGCTGAAGTCGTTTCCGCCACTTTCACGCCGATCTCAGGAGCGCGCCGTGCCGCCCCGTGAACGCCCCCCCGAGTTCTCCGACAGCCTGCAGGCGGCAGCCGATCAGGTCCTGCTGCAGGTCTATGCGCCGGCCGCCGTGCTCCTGAACGGGGACGGCGACATTGTCTACATCAGCGGCCGTACCGGAAACTACCTGGAACCCGCCGCGGGCCGGGCCAACTGGAACATCCACGCCATGGCCCGGGCAGGCCTGCGCGAGCCCCTGGGCCTCGCCCTGAATCGGGCACGCGCACAGCAGGCCCCCGTACAGCTGCACGGCGTCGCGGTGGAGACGCCCACCGGCAGCCAGCTGCTCGACCTGACCGTGCAGGGCTTTCACGAGCCCGCCGCGCTCCAGGGCATGACCATGGTGGTGTTCCGCGAGGGCACGCCTGCCGCGGCCGGGGCGGGGGACGACGATGCCCTGCGGTCCTCCCACGAGGCCCATCTGCAGCAGTACCGGGACGAGATCCAGACCCTGCGCGAGGAGGCCCGCGCGTCCCGGGAGGAGCTGCAGTCGGCCAACGAGGAGCTGCAATCCACCAACGAGGAGCTGCAGTCCACCAACGAGGAGCTCACCACCTCGAAGGAGGAGATGCAGTCCATGAACGAGGAGCTGCAGACCATCAACTCCGAGCTGCAGACCAAGCTGGACGATCTCGCCCTTGCCCAGAGCGACATGCAGAACCTCCTGAACAGCATCGAGATCGCGATCCTGTTCCTGGACCAGGACCTGAACGTCCGCCGCTACACCGAGCGGGCGGCGAAGATCATCAACCTGCGCGAGAGCGACATCGGCCGCCCCCTGAGCGACCTCACCACCAGCCTGGAGTACCCGGCCCTGCACGAGGACGCCCACGAGACGCTGCGCACGCTGGTGGTCTCCGAGAAGCAGATCGGGACCAGCAACGGGCGCTGGTTCTCCGTGCGCATCATGCCCTACCGCCGCCTCGACAACGTCATCGACGGCGTCGTCATCACCCTCCTGGACATCACCGAGACCAAGGCGCTGGAGACCTCCCTGCGCGGGGAGTAGACCCCCGACGCAACCCCGCCGCCCCGCGTCCCGGCCGGGCCCGTACGCCGAAGGCGGCGCGCGGCGCCGTGGGTGCGCCAGCGTACAGACGCGCGGGCGCGCAACAGACACCCTCTCCCGAAGGCTGGGGCAACCCCCCGGCAGCTCATTGGCTCGACCCCGGGTCGGGCCTTCTGCCCCGCGGTGGCGATACCGCCACCGGGGCGTTCGGAACGAGAGGTCCAGAATGAAAAGACTCGCAGCACTCGCCTACTGCATCTTCGCCGCCACGCCCGCCGCGGCACTCGCACAGGGCTCCTCCGGCATGCAGTTCGGCCCCGACGCCGGGGAGCGGGAGTTCTCCATCGCCGGCTCCGGCAGCAGCGACCAGGACTTCGACAACTCGAACTTCGGCCTCACGGCCGATCTCGGCTGGTACCTGCAGCGCAACGTGATCGCGGGCATCCGCCAGAGCGTGAACTTCGCCGACATCCAGGGCGAAGACGCCACCAACGACTTCTGGAACGGCACCACCCGAGGCTACCTCGACTATCAGTTCGGCACGCACCGGGCACGGCCATTCATCGGCGCGAGCCTCGGCGGGATCTACGGCGACGGCGTCGACGACAGCGCATTCGCCGGCCTTGAGACGGGACTGAAGTACTACGTGCTGGAGAAGACCTACATTCTCGGCCGGCTCGACTACCAGTTCTTCTTCGAGAGCGGCTCCGGCGCCGACGAAGGCTTCGAGGACGGCGCGTGGGCCTATACCGTGGGCATGGGCTACAACTTCTAGCCCGGCGCTTTGCCGCAGCCTCCGGCGTCGCGGGGCGCCGGAGCGGGCGGAGGGGCGGCGGCATTCGCCGCCCCTGTCAGCGTCCATGCTCACATTGCGGATGGCCACCTGGGAGCCACTGCCATGAACAACATCATCTACATCGTCGGCTTCGTCGTCATCGTCCTGGCCATCCTGTCGTTCCTCGGCCTGCGTTAGCCCGCAGATCTCACCGATGCGCGCAGCGATGGCGTGGCCCCGCCGTCGTCGGCCCAGCGCTGCGCCGCCGCAGCGGGGGGTGGTGTGACGGCGACCGGCCGCAGCCGGTTCAGCCGCTCACGATCGCGCAATCGTGGCTGTGCAGGCAGCGGTGTGAAGCTCTTGTATTCGCGCATCGGTCCGGCCCTCGGGTCTGTTGGTGGTCAGGCCATCATCCTGCGCCGAACCGCCGCCGGCGTCGGTGCGGTAGCCGTGGCCGGCCGTCGGCGGCCTGCCGGCATCCGTGCGCTGGCGAACGGACGCGGATCGCCTCGGTGCGGTGCCATTGCGGGGGCAAACCTTCACCTTGGGAGGGAAGCATGAAAGCGCTTCGGCAACTCTATGACTTCCTGGGCGTTCCGGTATCGGCACCGCGCAACGCGCCGCTGGCAGCCGGCGCGGCAGACCGGGCCGAGCCTCACCGAATCACCGCCCGCATCGAGATCGCCCTCGCCAGTGATCGACAGCTCGCCCGGTCTCCCATTCGGGTGGAGGTCTGCGACGGTGTCGTGGTGCTCAGCGGCTACGCCGACTCCGAGGCGGAGGTGGCCCGGGCCGTCGAGATCGTGAGCGCCATCGCCGGTGTGGACACCGTGCGCAATCGCCTCGCGCTGGCCTGGTGGTAATCGCCTTCGGCCGATGTCCGGCCAGCGGCCCTGCGTGGCTATACTGGAAGGGCTGCCTCCGACCCCGGCCGGGGCGAGGCGGGTTCTGGAGCGACCATGAGCGACCACGCGCAAGGGGTTCGACCCATGCCCGATCAGGTGGTGCGGCCTGCCCGCAATCATTTGCTGGCAAGCCTGCCGGCTGCGGACTACGAACGCATCCGGGGTGATCTGGAACGGGTCACGCTCTCGCTCGGCGATGCCGTCTGCGAGCCCTACGTGGAGATGAAGCACGTCTACTTCCCGCTGGACGCTATCGTCTCCCTGCTCTGCGTCATGGAGGACGGCGGCTCGGCGGAGATCGCCATCGTCGGGGGCGAGGGCGTCGTCGGCGTGTCCCTGTTCATGGGCGGGGAGAGCACCCCGAGCCGGGCGGTGGTCCAGTCCGGCGGGGAGGCGTACCGGCTCCCCGGACGCCTGGTGAAGGACGAATTCTACCGCGGGGGACCACTGCAGCACCTGCTGCTGCGCTACACCCAGGCCCTGCTGACGCAGATGGCGCAGACCGCGGTCTGCAACCGGCATCACACGGTGGACCAACAGCTCTGCCGCTGGCTGCTGCTCAGCCACGACCGGCTGGCGGGTGACGAGCTGCTGATGACCCAGGAGCTGATCGCCAACATGCTCGGCGTGCGCCGGGAAGGGGTGACCGAGGCCGCGGGCAAGCTCCAGCGGGCCGGGCTCATCTACTACCACCGCGGCCATATCACCATCCTCGACCGGACCGGCCTGGAGGCGCGGACCTGCGAGTGCTATCAGGTCGTGCAACGGGAGTACGCGCGCCTGCTGCCGCGGGAGATCGCGGATTGAGGGCGCCACGATCAGGAGCTAGCGAGGGCTTGCCTGGCAACCGGTGGCCAGGCACGCACACAGCCACTGGGGGCCGGGGTCGGAAAGCCCCGGCCCCCAGCGGCAGGCGCTTAGGATCCCAGACCTGACATCTGCCGCGGGTTCTCGATGATGATCTCCACGCGGCGGTTCTGCTGACGCCCGGCCGCGGTGTCGTTGGTGGCGACCGGCCGGCCTTCGCCGAGGCCGCGGGCGGACAGCCGCCGCTCGCCGATGCTGCGGCGGGCGAGGTAGTCCCTAACCGCGTCCGCGCGCCGCTGGGACAGGCGCTCGTTGGCCTGCGCGCTACCGACGCTGTCGGTGTGCCCCTCGATCAGCACCGCCTGATCCGGATACCGCTCGAGAAAATCCACCAGTCGGTTGAGGTTCTCGTAGCCGCCGGTCTGGAGCGTGGCGCTGCCGCTGGCGAAGAGCACGTCCCCCAACGTCAGGACGATGCCGCGCTCGGTGGCCTCGGCCTCGAGCGCCTCGATCTGCCGCTGCAGCTCGGCCTCGCCACGGCGTGCCTGAAGGGCGTCCTCGCGGGCGCTGGCCGCTTCGCGACGTGCCCGGTCCGCCTCCTCGGTACGGCTCGCCAGGCGCGCGGCATCCCGTTCCTCGCCGAGACGCTGGCGCTGCTCCTCGGTATAGGCGGTGGTGGCGGTGGCCCGCGCGATCTCGACCTTGCGCTCCGCCATGTACACGCGATGCGCGCCAAGACCGCCCTCGGACGCCGGCAGAGGCGCCTCGGCGAGGCGCACCGCCGTTTCCGCCTCCCGGCGCTCGACCCGGGCCCGCCCGGCGAGCTCGGGATCGTTCTGGAGCGCCTCCAGGTTGCTGCGGGCGCTGGCGGCACCGGCCGGGCTTTCCGGCGTCGATGCGCAGCCGGCCAGCAGCGCGGCGGACAGGGTCAGGGCCGTGACGGCGCCACCGCTCCGAAGCCGGCCATGGTTTCGGTTGTTCATCGCTGCTCTCCCGTACGCTGCATTTCCTCGGTCAGGGCGTCGGCGCCGCGCCCCATCTCCCGGTTGACTGCCGCGGCCTTGGCGGCGGCGGTTCTGGCCGACGCCAGCTCGGCCGCGATCTCTGCCTCGCGGGCGAGGCGCCCGGCTGCCACCATGTCCTGCCGTTCCACGGCGACTTCCGCCATGGCCAGCTTCTGCTGCGCCTCGTCAAGCTCGCCGCCGGCATGCTGCCGGCTGTCGGCCTGTTCGGCGCGGGCAATCGCCTCCCGCGCCTCGGTCAGAGAGGCGGTCGGTGCCATGGGTGTCGAGGCGCAGGCACCGAGCAGCAGCAGGCCGGTCGCGAGCGCCGATGCGAGCAGAACGGCCCGTCGGGGGCCGGCTCCGTGTGGAATGTTCATCGTGTTTGTCCTTTGCGGCCCGGGGGGCGTGGCACCGATCCCTGTGGTTCATCGGCTGCGCTTGACCCTACCCCGGCCGTGAGCGCGGGTCGGTGCGGTCGCGCACGCTCACTGGCCGCCTTCAGCCGTGCGCTTCCGTACATACCGGGATGCGGGGTCAGGCCTACCGTGGGTGACCAGGCGCGTAGCGCCCAACTCGAGCCGGAGCCGCGCCCGGGTTCGCGCCCGGACCTCGAGCAGACCCTGGCGAGGCGCCCGGTCCACACAACCCCAGAGGCATCCATGCAGCCAATCCCTCAGCGATTACGAGGCCGCGGGCCTACCATAATCCGCCGACTCTGGTCGAGCGAACGCGGCCAGGTGGCCGATCATCTACTGCGACTCTCGGAACACGACCGCTATATGCGCTTCAGTGGCCGGATCGCGGACGCCAGCGTCCGGACCCACGCCTACGGTGGAGACACGTTGCGACGTCACTTCATCGGTGCGTTCGTCGACGACGTGCTGCGCGGCGTCGCCGAGTTCGCGCTGATCGGGAACGCCCCCCGGGCACAGGCGGAGCTGGCCTTCAGCGTCGAATCCGATTTTCAGGGCAATGGCGTCGGCACCGATCTGTTCCGGCGCATGCTGGTCTTCGCCCGCAACCGCGGGGTCGCCCGCGTCTTCATCGTCACTGCGCCGGGGAACCACCGCATGCGACACATTGCCGCCAAGTTCCAGCTTGACGCCCGCGCCGCGGATGGCGATATGGAAGGGCGCCTGGAGCTGGTATCCCCGGACTACCTGTCGGTGCTGGAGGAAGCCGTGGGAGAAGGGGGCGCGCTGCTGCAGAGAAGTGTCGCCGGCCTCCGCTAAGGACATTACGCCAGACCGGTTGCACGTCAGCGCCATGTTCGGCGCGCAGTCCGGCCTGTCGCTGATTGTTCCGCTGGTAGGCGGCTGGCTGGCCAACCGCCATGCCGTGGCGGCGGTTTTCTATTTTCTGGCCTTCAACATGCTGGTGGCGAACATCCCGGTGTCGATGCTACCCCGCGCCGCACCGGGGAGGAGCAAGGCGGCGGACGCTCCGCCGTCATGGCAATGTCCGTACCCCGCGGGAAAGCCGCGCGTGCCCTCCCCGCATGCGCCCGGGAGGCCAGCGCCGCATGGCCCTCGGCGTGCCAGTCAACTGTTCCTCGCCTCGGTCAGGCGGTCGAGGCGTAATCGCTCGCGGCGGTCGAACAGCCGTCGGCCAGCGGCAGCGACGGCGGCGAAGGTACCGAATCCGGTACCGACGGTGATCAGAAACATCACGAGGATCTGATATTTAACGGCCAGCGCCGGGGCGGTTCCGGCAAGAATCTGCCCGGTCATCATGCCCGGCAGGCTCACCACGCCGGCGGCGGCCATGGCGTTGATGGTCGGGATCATGCCTGCGCGCATGGCGTCCCGCCGTACGTCGGCGATCGCCACCGACCATGGCTGCCCCAGCATCAGCCGCGCCTCGATCATCTCTCGCTGCTGCCAGGCGGTGTCGGTCAGGCGATCCAGCGCAACCGCCACACCGGTCATCGTATTGCCGAGCATCATGCCGAGCAGCGGAATGGCGTATTGCGGCGTGTACCAGGGATTCGGCCCGATCAACACGGTCAGGGCGAGCACGGTGACCGAGAACGACGACAGGAACATCGAGGTCGTGCCGATGCCGTACGTCCACCCGCGGCTGAACCGGCGCTTCTGCCGGGCGGTCACCTCGCGCCCGGCGATGACCAGCATCGCGGCGCCCATGAGGGCCACCCAGTGCAGGCCGCCCAGCGAGAACAGCGTCTCGAGCAGAAAGCCGACGAGTGCGAGCTGGACGACGGTGCGCACCGCGGCGATGACGAGCTCCTGCGCCACGGCAAGGCGGGCGGCGTAGGTACAGGCCGCCAGAGCACCAACCAGCACTGACGCGAGCGCCAGTTCCCACCAGGAAATGGCGATGACGCTCATGCCACCACTTCCAGCCGGCCATCACGGACACGCAGGTGCCGGCTCGCGACGCGGGCAATCTGGGCCAGGTCGTGGGCCACCCACAAGGTCGGCAGGGCATCCGCCCGGATGCGCCGAAGCAGCCACGCCTCAACGCGCAGTGTGGTCGCTGCATCCAGGTTGGCCGTGGGCTCGTCCAGAAGCAGGGCATCGGGTCCGTGGGCCAGTGCGCGCAGGAGCGCGGCCCGCTGGCGCTCGCCGGACGACAGACGGGTGACCGGCCACTGCGGCAGGTCCGGCGGCAGGTTCAGTGCCTGCAGGTCCGTGGCAGCGGGTGCCTCGGGGAAATGGTCGCCCACGCGCGGGTACCACCACGCCGCTTCCGCGGGCAGCAGCGTCACCCGTCGGCGCCATGCATGGGCGGGCGCGCTTTGCTGGTCGCAACCGTCAAGCCGGATGTTGCCGCCGTGGGCGTCGAGATCCGCCACCGCGCGGAGGAGCCGGGTCTTGCCCGCGCCGGAGGCGCCGGACAGACCGACCACCTCGCCGGGCGCGACCGTCAGCGTCGCTCCCGAGACGCTCTGGCAGTCCACCTCGCTCAGCACAAGACCGGCAGTAATTGCTTGCATGGGTCGGCAGTATCGCAGATCGGCCTGACGAGCTCGGCTCCGGCGTGCGTCCTGACACGGCTCGCGGTCAATCGCGCAAGACAGACCGGCGCAGGGCGGCTGGATTGGCCGATCCCGCGCCGGAGACGGAACACTATCCGGACCGAAGCCTTGGGAATAGGGTGGGGACATGGCGGTGGAGCACGGCAGCAACCTCACGCTCTTCGGCGGCCTTGCCGTGGCCCTGGCGGTGGGTCTGCTGATCGGGCTCGAGCGCGGCTGGCGGCTGCGCGACGCCGCCGAAGGCGAGCGTGTGGCGGGGCTGCGCACCTACGGGCTGTTCGGGCTATTCGGCGGCCTTGCCGCCGTGCTCGCCGAGCGGCTCGGCCCGGCTGTGCTGGCGGTGGCCCTGGCAGTGGTCGCGCTGGTGGTGGTGACCGCGCACTGGATCAGCAGCCGCGAGACCGCCGAGTACGGTATCACCAGCCTGGTGGCGTCACTGGTGACCTTCGCCCTCGGCGCGCTGGCAGTGGCGGGGGCGCCGGCCGCGGCGGCGGCCGGCGCGGTGGTCACCGCCCTCATGCTGAGCCTCAAGCCGGAGCTGCATGGCTGGGTGGCCCGGCTCGACCGCCGGGAGCTCATTGCCGCGCTGCAGCTGCTGCTCATCTCGGTAGTCATTCTGCCGCTGCTGCCGGACGCGGGGCTCGGGCCCTGGGGGGCAATCAACCCTTATCGGCTGTGGTGGCTGGTGGTGCTGATTGCCAGCATCTCCTTTGTCGGCCACTTCGCCGTGCGCATCGCCGGCGCCGGCCGCGGCATCCTGCTGACGGGCCTGTTCGGCGGCATGGCCTCCTCCACCGCGCTCACCGTCGCGCTCGCCCGGGAGCGGGCACGACTCGGCGGCAACACCACGCTTCTGGCCCTGGGCATCATGCTCGGCGCCAGCACCGCCGTGCCCCGGATGCTGCTGCTGGTCGCGATTACCGCACCGGCGCTGCTGCCGCAGGCCGGGCTGGTGCTGGCCGCACCCTTCGCCGCCGGGGTGGTGGTCGCGCTGGCCCAGAGCTGGCGAGTGCGAAGCCAGCGCCTGGCCGGCCCGGTACAGCCGGGGCGGCCCTTTCAGCTGGCGCTGGTGCTGCGCTTCGCGCTGCTGCTCGGGGCGGTCGGCATCGCCGGTGAGGCCGCCTGGCGCTGGCTCGGCAGCGGCGGCGTGCTCGCCGTCGCCGCGCTGGCCGGTCTGGCGGAATTGAACGCCATCACACTGACCCTCGGGCGGCTGGCCGAGGCCGCGCTGGAGCCGGCGCTCGCCGCGCGGGCGCTGCTCGCGGCACTGGCGGCGAACACCCTGCTCAAGCTCGCGCTGGTGCGGCTGGCCGGCGGCCCTGAGCTGCTGCGGGCGCTACTTCCGTTTGCCCTCGCGGTGCTGCTTGCGGCGCTGGCGGTGGCGCTGTACGCCGCCTAGCCAGCCCTGACCATGACACTCATTCGCGAGAGCTCTGGTCGCAGGAATCGATCAGCGTTTCGCTAAAGGAATATTGTCCGCCCAGCAATCGCGCCCGGGCATCATCAGCAAGCGCTGGCAGCCATGCTTCTTGCGCCAGCTGTAGAGCGTCGTATCGCTCACGCCCATCTTGCGGCAGACCTCGGCGACCGGGGTGCCGGGCTCCCACCGCTTGAGCGCGAAGGCGATCTGTCCACGGTCGTCTGCGTGCGAGAATCCGAACCTGTCCGCAGCCGCACCCGGTTCAGGATCACCGGCCATGCTCCAGGTTCTCGACATCGTCGTACCCGTGTTCGCCATCGTGCTGGTGGGCTTTGCCTACGCCCAGCTGCGCCCGGCGGACATGGACACCGCAAACCGCCTGAACGTCAGCCTGTTCTCTCCGGCGCTCATCTTTCACGCGCTCTCCGAGCAGGTGGGCGATATCGGCGGCTTGGGGAGCCTGGCGCTCGGCGCCGCCGTGATCGTGCTCGGCTCGGGCGTGCTGGCGTGGCTGCCCGCCCGCCTGCTTGGCTGGCAATGGCGCACCGTGGTGCCGCCGGCGATGTTCAAGAACGTCGGCAACATGGGGCTGCCGCTGATGGTCTTCGCCTATGGCGAGGGCGCACTATCGGCGGCGGTTACGCTGTTCGTGACCTCGACGCTGATCCACTTCACGCTGGGGGCCTGGCTACTGTCCCGCGGCCTGAACCTCCTTGGCCTGCTGCGCAACCCCATCGTGCTCGCAACCATTGCTGGCATCGCGGCCCAGGCGCTGGACTGGCGCGCCCCGGAGATGCTTCGCCCCGGCATCGCCATGCTCGCTGACGTCGCCATCCCGCTGATGCTCGTCTCCCTCGGCGTGCGCCTGACCGATCTCGACCTGAACCACTGGCGCATCGGGCTACTGGGCGGCCTGCTGGCACCGCTGACCGGGCTCGCCATCGCCGTGCCCTGGATCCTCGCCGCCGGTCTGTCCGGCCAGCAGGCCGGACTGCTGCTCCTGCTCGCCGCCCTGCCACCCGCGGTGCTGAACTACATCCTTGCCGAAAGTTTCCGCCAGCAGCCTGCCGAGGTGGCCGCCATCGTCGCCTTCGGCAATCTGGCCGCCTTGGCGGTGATCCCCGCGGTCCTCGCCATGCTGCTCTAGCGCGACCGACCTGCCGGGCGGACGGGTCACCCGCGGCCTGGCCACGGGACCGCGCCGTTCACGGCTGCCGGATCAGTGGCACTTACGGAGCGCCATCGGCTGGGCGGGCAGCGGGGGATACAGCAGATTCCTCGCGGCAAGCCCCAAGGCCTCACGCAACCCGAAGAAGCCGAGAGCGTCGAGCGTCAACCCGCTGGCGAGGGAGAGCAGCAGAAGCAAGGCCACGGTCCAGTGCACCAGACGCTGCGAGAGCGCGTAGCGGCGGTCGCTCACGCTTAGTCCCGGTCAACGCTTGTGATCTCTTGAAATAAGGATCGCGACATTGCGCACGGAAAACCCGCGTGGTTGGCGGGTCAAATCTCCAGCGCCCAAGATTAACTTGGAACTGTCTGAATCCTATTCCCAAACGCCAAAAGACAGATGCGTAAAGCCCTGGGGAACACGACGACGGCAAGTCGGTATGCAGCTGCCTGGGCTCCGCCCCGGGTTTGGCCCACGTCAGCGGCAAACCGGAGGATCAGCGCTCGATCGAGCAGCCCAATGAACCATCGACAGGCTTTGAATCTCCGCTCGCTGGTCGACGGCCGCCGGCACAATCAGCCGATACGGGCAGAACTCGTTCGGATCAGCAATTAGTCATCATGAAAATCTTGTCAAACCCGGCGATTCGGAGAATGCGTGCCGTGCGTTCGTTGGCGTCAGCCAACTCGACTGTCGCGTTCCGCGCTTGTGCATACTCGTGCAATAAAACAAGCATTCCCAATCCCGCACTGTCGACATATTCCGTCTCCGAGAGGTCGACGATGTAGTGCCTGACGTCGCTGATGCCATCATACACAGCCCGGAAGTCTCGGTGATTCTGTAAGGCAAGCCGCCCACGGACTCTTATGCGCATACATCCATTTGACTCCCGGTATGCTGAAATGTGAGCAATTGAGTCAGCCATCCCTATAGACCCTCGCGTTTCGCGATCGCACCTCTTTCGGGCAGGCCCAAGAAACGTCCGGCCAGGCCTAACGGCCCTAAGGCGACGCTTGAGAGCAAGCGGCTGCAGAGCCTGGTCTCCGGCTTGGGCTTCGAGCAGTCCTCGGGAAGGTCGCTTGAAAAATCAGCGACTTCTTCCGGTCGTGGATTCCGACGGCAGCGGATGCGCCGCTCAACGCAGCGCTCGCCGCGCTCAACGCTCCGCTCCCCCGCAGGGCACGAGCCACCGTCGCGCGACCGCCGGTCCGACCTTTCGAGGAGCGTGTTGTGTGCTTCACGCCCCGACACCTGTTTGCGGTCCAGACGCGATCGCCGGCGGGTCGCAAGCCGGGTGGCCGCAAGGTGTGTTCACGGATCCATGAGCCCGCAACGCGCCCCGGCGTCCACACTCGCAGCGCCGGGCGGCGCTATCGGGTCGAGGGTCAGTTGAGGAATCTCTTGAGGCGGCAGGGCCGGGCTTGCAAGAAATCCCTGCCCGAGCCTGCAGCCGATTGCCTCGAGCCGATCGCGTTGTGCCCGGGTCTCGACGCCTTCCGCCACGACGGTCAAAGCCAGATGCCGGCCGACGTCGACGATCGCGCTGACGATTCCCTCGCCCTGCCGCCCGTTTCCCAGGCAATCCACGAACATCTTGTCGATCTTCAGCGCGTGCAGTGGCATCGACTGCAGGCGTGCGAGCGAGGAGTACCCGCGCCCAAAATCGTCCAGCGCCAACCGAAACCCCGCATCGCTTAGCGCCTGCATCGCCACCGAGACATCGTCGGGGTCGCGCATCAGCACGTCCTCGGTGAGCTCCAGCGACCATGCACGCGGCTCCGTCCCCTCGGCGGTAATCAGATCGCGGATCCGGGCCGACGCCGCGGTACCCTGCAACTGACTGACGGAGAGGTTCACCGCCATGCAGAGCTCGATCCCCTCGCGCTGCCAGTGCGCCAGCTGCCGGGCGGCGCTCGCCAGCACCCAGTCGCCGAGGGGCTCGATCAACCCGATGTCCTCCACCACCGGCATGAAGTCCCCGGGGGACATGGGCTGGCCTTCACGGTTGGTCCAGCGCAGCAGTGCCTCGACGGCCACGACGCGCCCTGTCTCGAGCTCCCAGATCGGCTGGTAGTGCAGGCGGAACTCCTCCGCCTCGAACGCCTGGTGTAACTGCGCCTCGAGGGAGAGGCGCTGCTGGCGGTGATGGCCCATCTCGGGCGAATAGGTCTCCGTTCGCCGGCGCGACTGCTTGGCCTCGTACATCGCCATGTCGGCCTGGTCGATGACCGTCTCGGCATCCGCTCCGAGGTAGGGCAACAGGCTCACGCCGATGCTCGGAGCAAGGCGATGTCGATAGCCCTGGATGTCAAAGGGCTGCTGCAGGGTCTCGACGATGCGGCTTGCAAGGGCATCTGCCGCCTGCCGCAGACGCTGCTCGCCGTCACGGCCATCGCTTGCCGGCTGGCGGGGGCTGTCCACGAGCACCACGATGAACTCGTCACCCCCCTGGCGTGCCACCAGGTCGTCCTTGCGCAGCGTCTGCTGGATACGCTCGGCCGTGCAGCGCAGCACCTCGTCCCCGGCGGCATGCCCGAGCGCGTCGTTGACGAGCTTGAAGTCATTCAGGTCGATGAACAGCACCGCCGCGGTCTGATCCTCACCCTGTGCCGAGACGACCTGCTCCAGGCGCTGCAACAGCCAGCGCCGATTCGGCAGCCCTGTCAGCGCGTCGCTGTAGGCAAGCTGCCGGATCCTGGCATCCTGACGCTCCTGCTCCTCCTTAATGCGCAGGCGGTCAATACCGAACGCCAGATTGCTGGCGAGCCGCTCCAGGAGCTGGCGCTCCTCGTCGCCGAAATCGCCCGCCCGCGTGGAATAGACCACCAGCACCCCGGGCACGCCGCGCTCAGGTTCGAGCGCCATCGCGATCACGGCCTTCAGCCCCCAGTCATCGAGGTGGGTGCGCCAGGGCGCCAGGCATTCCGCCGCCGCCGTATCCGAGATGATCTGCGTCGTGCCGCTCGCAAGCGCCCAACCGGCGGGCCCGTGCCCCTTCGGACTGTCGTCCCAGCGAATGTCGAGACCCCGGACATAGCCAGCCGAAGGCCCCGACGCCGCGTGAACCATGATCTTCGCGCGCTCGCCAGCATCGATGCCGGCGAAACCCACCCAGGCAAGCGCATAGCCTTCGGACTGCGTGATCATCCGGCAGACGGAGTTGATCAACCCCGACTCGGTGGTCTCCCAGAGCATGACCTCGTTGCAGGCGTGCAGGATGCGCAGCGCCCGGCTGACCCCAGCAAGAGCCTGGCGCGTCCGCCCATGGGCTGCCGACTGCTCCACCGAGAGCGCCCGCAGCCGGATGAGATTCCGGACCCGGGCGCGTAACTCGTGCCCGGTGCTCGGGATCCGGAGCACGTCATCGACGGTGTGACCAAGCTCGCTTGCGACGAGCGTGGGGGACACATGCCCCTCCTTAGCGAGCAGGAGCACGGGCAGAGCAACCGGACTCGCGGCAGCACGCAGCGCCCTGATCCGGTCGCGTCGTCCCTTGAGCGACGGCTGATCGATGATCAGCAGATCAGCATCGGTGCCAGCTGAGCAGTCCTCATCGAAGGCCTCGATTGCGTAGCCCTCAGGGCTTAGCGTTCGCATCAGCAAGGCGCGATCCGCGGCGCCCTGCAAGGCGACTTCCACCCGGCTTGCGCGGGTGCTTTGCTCTACCTCTGACGTCATCCGGGCGTCGCGCCCCCCGCCCGGTCGACGACTTCGGGGATGCCACGCAGGATGCCGCGCAGGTCGTGCAGGGGCTCACCAACCACCAGACCCTCCGCGGTCACCTCGAACTCCCGCAGCGTCTTCTCGAAATCACCCGTGCGCTTCTTGAGCATCCCGATGGTCTTGCGAATCTCCCCCCCGATCTCGATGTAGCGCAGGAGCAGCACCGCATCGGAGAGGTAGCTGATGCCATGTTCGGTCACCCGCAGCTCGCCGCCGGTGATCGAGCCGATCTCGTTGATGAGCAGAACGGTCACGCCCATGTTCGCCATGTAGCGGCACAGGGCATGCGCATGTTGGCCAACATCCTCGCCGCGGACGGACTGCCGATAGCCGGCGAGACTGTCGATCATGACCATGCGTGCGCCGCGCGCCTCGATCTCGTCTCGAACCCGCCAGGCAAACTCGTCCGGCGTCAGAGCGAGTGGCTCGACTTCCACAACCGTGAGGGCGTCGCGCTCAACCATCTCGTCGAGCGGGATACCCACGTGCTCGCAGCGATGCCGCAACGTGGCGAGGCTTTCCTCGAAGCTGAAGATTGCCGAGCGCTCGCCACGTCGCGCCGCCTCATGGAGGAATTGGGCGCCCAGCGATGTCTTGCCGACCCCCGTCGGGCCGGAGATGATCGACACGGTCCCTCGATCCAGACCGCCGCCAATGAGCCTGTCCAGCGCGGGGATGCCGGAGGGAACCGGTTCGGGAGAGAACTGCCGGCAGTGCTCGTCCGGGACGAGGCGCTCGTAGACCCGCATGCCTTGACCACCGAGGCGCAGGGTGTGACGCCCCTCAGCGAATCGCGAACCGCGGAACTTCACCACCGACAGCGCGCGACCG
This sequence comes from Spiribacter halobius, assembly GCF_020883455.1. NCBI lineage: Bacteria > Pseudomonadati > Pseudomonadota > Gammaproteobacteria > Chromatiales > Ectothiorhodospiraceae > Sediminicurvatus > Sediminicurvatus halobius. The sequence continues at coordinate 4,017,907 of NZ_CP086615.1, forward strand.
GATTCCCTCCAGTCCAGCTGCAGAATGCCATCACCGAGGTAGCGCAGGTCCTGCTCCGCGGGCGAACCCTGCTCGGCCGTGAATACGACGGTGGCACCCGCGCCGGTCAGGTAGTCCAGCAGGTTCATGACCTGTTTGCGGAATTGATAGGCATCGGGGGCGAGCAGCTGAAACTGGCTCAGGGCGTCGATGAAGACACGCCGGGGCGGCCCCGCCGGGAACGCCGCCTCGATGCGAGCGCGGATGTCGGGCTGCTCGGCCTCCCACGGTTCGAGCAGGGAATAGGTTGCCGCCCCCTCACCCTGCGCCCCCGGCGAGAGATCGATGACCTGAATCCCGTCGAGTTCGAGTCCGATGGAGGCCGCGTCGTCGCGGATATGGCGCTCCGCCTCACCCAGGCTCACCAGCACGCCCTCTGAAGGTTCGCCGGCGGCTAGAAAATGGAGGCCCAGGGTCGTCTTGCCCGTGCCTGGCTGGCCGCTAACCAGGTAGGACCGGCCTGGTAGCAAACCCGCACCCAGGATGGAATCGAGCCCCGGCACCCCGGTGCCAAGCCGCTCCTGTTGCCCTTCGCTCATCTCGTCCAACCCTCGTTTACCTCGAATCGGAAGGCACCGAATCTGCCGGGAATTCTGTTAAGACTCCCTGGAGTGCCGACGCCCCAACCTGGGAGATCGAACCAGGCGCCGGAGCGCGCGGACCACTGGTCCAACGCACGCGACGGACGACACGCGCATACGGGCTCGGTTTCATACCGGTCCAAGCGCAGATCCTGTCCGCGAGGTAGTGCAATCCGGGACAAGGGTGCTTGGCGCCAGGGCGGCTGCCCCACAGAATGTCGGGGTCCTCCACAAGGAATCGTCGGGACAGGGCGCTACCGAACTCAGCCGGCGCATTGCTCGCAACGCGGACACGCTTCAAGTGAGTCATAAACTGGTTAGCAATTTCACATCCAACGATTTGCCGCTTGGTAGGAGTTGGCGATATGCCCGAATCAACCAGTAATGCCCTAAGAATTGCGACGGCAGCGGATTCAAGGCTTTGGGATATTCAGCGAAATGGGATCCACATGGCTCACCAGGCCGTCTTGGAGGCGCGCGACCACCCATCGGAACTGCTCATACATACAAGGGTGGGCCGGCGTCTCACGGTGAGGCGGAGAAGCGGCAACCGTGTGGGCGTCCCGTTTGGCAGCCCATTGCAGAGAGATACCCTGCCGAGGGCGTTTCGCCGGAACCCGGCCACGGCGTCTGATTCACCTCGGGCGGTAGCGCCGGGAAAGGCGCGTTGCACCAATGGCAGGTGTGAAAGACTTTTCGCGGCGGCCAGGGGCGTTTTCGTGCCATCAGTCAGGCACGTCCATTGCGACATCGAATCTTCCGGAGACGGAACGTACGCAAGACAAAAAGTGCCCACAGGCTACATGCTAAAGCATGTCAGTCAATAGCAGGTCGCCGGAAGCACTCGCTTATGGTGGTCTACGCGCCGTCAACACACGCGGACGGCGGCATGGCGAAACACGGCAGCTACGGCAAGGCGATCCGCCGCATGCGGCGCTATCGTGGTATCCCTCAGGATGGCATGACCTCGGTCGTCTCGCGCGCGTACATCGGGGAGCTTGAGCGGGGACTCAAGGAGCCGACGTGTGCCAAGGTCAACAACCTCTGTCGTGCACTCGATTTTCCACCGCTCACCGTGCACATACTCGCTTTCGCCGATTGCTCCGACGACATCGGGGACATCGTCGGGCCAGCGGCTGACGCGGCCCGGGCGATTCTCGACGGCACCGGAACCGACGAGAGCTGAGCGACGCAGCTGCGCATCGCCCCGTGAAGGGAACGGCGCACAGTGCTGCGGCAATCGCGCTTGTGCCGCGCAACCTGCATAGCCAGAGCTTTGTCTCGCGCATCATCGAAGCCTTCGACCGTGCGAGCCTCGCTCCCGGAAGCATTGAGGTCGAGATCACCGAGACCGCCATCATCCAGGACAGTCGCGCCATGCACCGGCGCTTATCTCAGCTCAAGGAGGCGGGCGCCACCATTGCGCTCGACGATTTCGGCGACGGCTACACCTCGGTCCGACACCTGACCTCGCTGCCGATCGATCGGCTGAAGGTGGATCGCTCACTGGTAAGCCGTGTCGGAGCGGACCGCGCCAAGGCGCGCATCGTGTCGGCCATTATCCTGATGGCGAAGGATCTCGGTCTGGTAACAGTCGCCGAGGGCGTCGAGGACAAGGGGACCGAAGCATTCCTGCGCCAGCACGATTGCGACCTCGTGCAGGGCTTCCTGTACAGCAGGCCTGTCGAATCCGAGCGCGTCCGGCAAACCCCTCTCGCCCCGCGCAATACCGAGCGTAGCGGCTGACTCTCGGCAACGGTCGCTCGCCTCATGCCATTCGCGCTGCCAGGCAAAAGCCACCCAGGCGGTTGAATCCCCTGCGACGGGACCGCTCGGCGGATAATGTGCGGACGGCCTGCCCTACATTGTGGGGCGGCCGGTGACCCTTACGAGCACCGCCCAGGGTGGGACCAGTCACCCCTTCCCACACCTCGAACACGATGCGCGGCGTTGCCAGCCCCCGCCGCCCCCTTGCATTCCTGGCTTCCACCCACAGAGTCCCGGTAACGGCCCGCCACTTTAAGGAGCCGTTCATGCCGAGGAACGCCGCCCAGAAGCTGATCGAGCCCCATCTGGTGGAAGGGATGCCGGAACCCGGCCGGGAGATCGGGCTCACCATCGACCAGACACTTACCCAGGACGCCACCGGAACCCTGGTGATGCTCGAGTTCGAGGCGATGGGCCTGCCTCGGGTGCGCACCGAGCTCTCGGCCCAGTACGTGGACCACAACCTGTTGCAGGAGGACTACCGCAACCCGGACGACCACGTCTTCCTGCACAGCGCGGCGCGCCGCTTCGGTCTGCACTTCTCGCCGCCCGGCAACGGCGTCAGCCACCCCGTGCACATGGAGTGCTTCGGCCGCCCCGGGAAGACGCTTCTGGGCTCGGACAGCCACACGTGTGCGGCGGGCTCTCTGGGCATGCTCGCCATCGGCGCCGGCGGCCTCGAGGTTGCCATGGCCATGGCCGGGGAGCCGTTTCACGTGAAGATGCCGAGGGTGCGGGGCATCCGCCTCAGCGGCGAGCTGCCCGACTGGGTGAGCGCCAAGGACGTCATTCTCGAGGTGCTCCGCCGCTACGGCGTCGACGGCGGCAAGGGCTGGATTCTGGAGTACTTCGGCCCGGGAGTCGCTGGGCTGAGCGCCATGGACCGCCACGTCATCGCCAACATGGGCATGGAAACCGGCGCCACGGCGACGGTCTTTCCCTCTGATGAGCGCACGCGCGAGTTCCTGGAGAGTCAGGGCCGTAGCGACGACTGGGAGCCACTCGCCGCGGACGGGGGTGCCGTCTACGACGATACCGTGGAGATCGACCTATCGCGACTCGAGCCGCTCATCGCCCTGCCCGGCAGCCCCGGGAACGTCGTGCCGGTGCGCGAGGTGGCCGGACGGCCGGTGTTCCAGAGCTACATCGGGTCCTCGGCAAACCCGGGGCTGCGAGACTTCGGCATCGCCGGCCACATGGTCGCGGGCCGGCGCATTGCCGACGGCGTCTCCTTTGACGTCAACCCCACCTCGCGGCGCGTGCTCGACGGCATGGTCCAGGACGGCACCCTGGCGCGCCTCATCGAGGCAGGAGCGCGGCTGCACCAGACCGGCTGTAACGGCTGCATCGGCATGGGGCAGGCGCCAGCCACCGGGCGCAACAGCCTGCGCACGGTGCCGCGCAACTTCCCCGGACGCTCGGGCACGCCGGAGGACTCGGTGTATCTCTGCAGTCCGGAGACCGCCACTGCCGCTGCCCTTACCGGCGAGATCATTGACCCGCGCCACCTCGGCATCGCCTATCCGCGCTTCGACGAGCAGCCCGCGGTGGATCCGGCGATCGGCGTGCCGACACCGCCCCCGGCGGATGGCAGCGACGTAGCGCTCGACAAGGGCCCAAACATCGCCGATCTGCCGGATTTCGCGCCGGTGGCGGACCGGCTGGCGGGGCCGGTGCTCCTCAAGACCGGGGACGATGTCTCCACCGACGAGATCATGCCCGCCGGGGCCAGGGTGCTGCCGCTGCGCAGCAACATCCCCGAGATCAGCAAATTCACCTTCTCGCGCCTGGACGAGGGCTACTACGAGCGCGCCATTGCCCACCAGGCGCGGGGCTCGTTCGTCGTCGGCGGCGACAACTACGGCCAGGGCTCGAGCCGGGAGCACGCCGCGATCGCGCCCGCCTACCTGGGCGTGAAGGCCGTGTTCGCGAAGAGCTTCGCGCGCATCCACTGGCAGAACCTGGTGAACTTCGGCGTGGTGCCGCTGGAGTTCCTCGACGCCGCCGACGGCGAGCGCATCGCCGAGGGTGACGAGCTCGTGGTCGAGGACCTGCACCAGGGCCTGCGCGACGGTCGCATTAAGGTACAAAACCGTACCCGCGGCGCTTCGCTGACAGTCGGCCATAGCCTGAGCGAACGCCAGCTGGAGGTGCTGCTCGCCGGCGGGTTGATCAACTGGGTGCGGGCCCGTAGAGCGGCGTGAACCGGGCGGGGGCCTGATCGGGACCAAGCGAGAGAGGGCGAGTAGGCCGGCCGGCGCTTTCGCACGCACATGCTCATTGCCGGTGCCGCGGCGCTACTGGTCGGCGCCATCGGATGGGCAGCGAGGCGCCGACCTGCACGTCTGCGGCAGGAACCCGACGAATGGGATACAACGCCACGCAGGCGACATGACGCAAGTGGCCCGGGCGAACTTTTCAGCCTTTCCGTAGCTGGCAGCGGCGGCATGCCCCTCAGCCGCTGCCGTGGCCGTGCCATCGCGGCCCGGGCTCGAACAGCCCCGCGCGGATCGCCATGCGCATGAGTCCGGGCAGGTTTCCGGCCCCGGTCTTGCGGATCACCCGGGCCCGATAGACCTCGACGGTCTTCTCGCTGACACTGAGGGCATCGGCGATACGCCGGTTCGGCCAGCCCCTGACCATAGGCTCCATCACATCCCGTTCCCTTGGCGTCAGCCCGCGGAAACGGTGGGCGCAGTCCTCCCGCCGCTCGCGATCACGCCAGGCACGCCGACTAGCGTCCAGTGCGCGGTGGACGCTGTCGATCAGCCTCTGGTCGTTGCAGGGGAACTCCAGGAAGTCTGCCGCGCCGGCGTGGAACGCCGCCACCGTCTCAGCAACGGTCGTGCTCTCGGTGAGATACACGGTGGGCAAGCGGATCCAGCGGGAGGCAAGCAGGCGCTGGAATTCCGGCGTAGAGCAATCGAGTCCCGCCACATGCACCAGCATGCAGCCCCAGCTTTGCGCCCGGAGCCCTGCCAGCGCCTCGACGCCGGACCGGAACCGAAGGCACTCGAGGTGCACCGAGGCCAGCAATGCCTGAAAATCCTCCGCGCGCTTTGCATCCGGCACCACCAGAACGACGGTCGCGCTGTCGATCCCAGGCATGCCCCACCTCCCCCGACACTTGGCTGCCGCCTGCAGGAGGTCGTCACGGCGCGGCGCGCGGGGCCAATTCGGGCGGAATGCCCCCTCACGCCCGCTACACGCCTCTCATCCCCAGTATAGTTACTGGCTGCCTAGGGGGACGGCGGGACGACTCGCGCGGCGATGGCGCAAGGGATGACCTGCAGCGGGCAGTGGTTACCCCTCATTCACCGGCGGCAGCCCCTCCTGTAGAAGGGCCCTCCCACACGCGAGCGAATCTCCCCATGGCCCCCGATGCCACCGTGTACGTAGTGGACGATGACGCGGCCGTCCGCGAGTCAATCGCCGCCCTGCTGCAATCCCAGGGAATCCGCACCGAGATCTTCCCGGAAGCACAGGCGTTCCTGCAGGCGTTCTCGCCGGAGCGCCCGGGCTGCCTGATCGTGGATGTACGCCTGCCGGGGATCAGCGGGCTCGACCTGCAGCGGCAGCTCGCAGAGATGGATGCCCAGCTGCCCGTGATCGTGATCACCGGACATGCTGACGTCCCCATGGCGGCGCGAGCCATGCGGGCGGGCGCGCTGGACTTCATCGAGAAGCCCTTCCGGCCCCGGCGGCTGCTAGAGGTGGTGGGCGAGGCGCTGGCGCTGGATGCGCGGCGGCGCCTGCGCCAACAGGAGGAAACCAGGCTGCGCGCAGGCCTCGCCCGCCTGACGGCCAGCGAGCGCACGGTCCTGCATCGCGTGGCTGAAGGCACCTACAACAAGGTCACCGCTGCCGAGCTCGGGGTCAGTGTCTCGACGGTGGAGGCGTATCGCCGGCGCCTGATGCGCAAGCTTGGCGCCGAATCCCTCTACGATCTGGTGCGAGCCGCGGAGCTGGACGCCGGCACGGAGGAGTAAGCCCGCCTTACCCGGAATCCCCCTGCCGGCCCTCAGGCGGCCGCGGCAGGGTGAAGCGCAGGCAGGCGCCCTTCCCCGGCGCACCCCCCGCCTCGGCCAGCCACAGGCGGCCGCCATGGGCCTCGACGATCGCCCGGGTAATGGCGAGGCCGAGCCCCATGCCCTGCGGGCGGCTGGTGACGAACGGATAGAACAGTCGCTCCCCAGTCGATGGCGGAATGCCGGGACCGGTATCCGTCACCGACACGGCCACCTCCGCGGCTGCCGCTTCGGCAATGATGCGCAGCTTGCGGGGCGTCTCGGGGGCATTCGCGGCCATGGCCTCAATACCGTTGCGAATGAGGTTCACCAGCACCTGCTGGATCTGTACCCGATCAGCCCACACGGGCACGGCGCCGTCAGGCAGCTCGGGGCACAGCTCCACCTGTGCTTCGCGGGCGTCCATGGCCACGAACCGCAGCGTCTCGCCGATCAGCGCACCCAGGTCCACAATCTGCTGGTGCGGCGCGGTCTGGCGGGTGAACCCCCGCAGGCGCCGAATGACCTCCCCCGCGTGCTCCGCCTGCTCGACGATCCGCTGCAGCGAGTCGAGAACATCGTCCAGGGCGGTCTCGCCGCTGCGCAGCCGGTTGATGCAGGCCGCACCATGGTTGGCGATGGAGGTAAGGGGCTGGTTGAGCTCATGCGCGAAACCGGCGGCCATCTCCCCGGCAAGTCCGAGCCGGCCGAGGTGCGCCAGCGCCGCCTCCAGCTCACGCTGGCGCTCTTCCCCGCGCTGCCGCTCACTGATGTCCAGCAGGACGTTGATCGCGCCAACCACCGCGCCGTCCTCGCTGCGGAGGGGGTTGGCATGCGCCAGTGCGGTCAACCGGGTGCCATCGGGGCGCTCGATGACGATCTCGCGGCCCTCGTAGCTCACCTGGTCCTCCAGGGCCAGCGCCATCCAGCACTGGTCGTGCCGCAACGGCTGACCGTCCACCGTAAATAGCCGCAACGAGCCGCAGAATCGATGCGCTCCGTCATGCAGGTCCGGCTGCCGGCCCCAGAGCTCCGCCGCCCGCTCGTTGTAATAGACGATCCTGCCGGTCGGATCGCAGAGATAGGCGCCCACCGGCAAGCGCTCCAGCAACTGCCGGAAATCCGGCTCCAGAGGCCCCGTGCCATCCGCCGCCGATGGCATCTCCGAATGCACCGTGCCTGCATCAGCCATCCTCGTACCCTCGTCGTCTGCCCGGCGCGGCGATCACCTGCCGCCGCCACACCGGCAGGATAGCGCTGCGCGTGCGCCCGGGAACTACCGCCCGACGGCCGCCAGGGCCACGAGTGTGACGCACGCCACAGCAGACGGGCGAGCATTAGGGTGTGCCCACAGCCTGCTCAAGGCATGGCCCAATACTCTCCCGCAACCTCCCCGCCTAGACTTTCCATTCGGGTTTCTCGCCGGCTCCCCCTTGGAGCTGACTTCCGCAACCGAAGCCCTTCGGGCAGGAGGAACTTGCATGCCTCAGGAAAACCGGACCGCGTTCCCTGACGCCATGTCGCTGCTTAGCGGCCTGAACGCCATCCGAGACGAGTTCTGCCGCCAATGGCTCACCACGGACACCGAGTCGCTGCAGGACCCCGTCCGTGGCCTTGAGCACACCTACCGCCAGCAGCTGCGCGCGGCGCGCACCGCCGTGGACGGCGTGCTCGCCCTCGAGCACCGGTATATCGAGCAGTGGCAGGGACTGCTCCCGGAGACGACGGGGAGCTGGGAAACGCCACGGACGCTGTTGGCGGTCTCGGACGCCGCCGTGGACACCCGGGCGCAGCTCTGGCACGCCTGGTTCGAAGCCATCGAGCAGGTCGGAACGGCGTACCCGTTCAACCAGCCCGTCGCCCCGGAGGCCGGCGCGGAGGGCGCCGCCGCCTCGCATGATGCCGATGCCAGCGTCCCCGGTGAGCAGCCCGCCGCCGATGCCGAGCCCGCCGCCGGCGTCGAGAGGCGACAGCGGTCCTCGAGCCGCGCGGCACGCTGATCCGTCCCGGCCCGGCCCCGGGGAATGTGTGCGCATCCCGCGGGCCGGGCGGCCAGGAGGAGGAGAGACCTCATGCATGCGTCGGAAGTCAGCTCGCTGCTGCGCCGGGGCGCCACCGGCCACGTGGAGATCCGCCCGGCCTGGGACGGCTGCGGAAGCTTCGTTCTGTGGGCGGAGGTCCGGAATTCGGGGCAGATGCACGCCGGTGTGCTTGGGCACGAGGACGGTTCGCCGCTGCGCTTCATCGACCCGCTGCGGGCCCACGCCATGGCCCTGCGCTGCGGCTTCTCGGACAGCTATATCCGCATGCGCTGGCCGCCGGCGGCAGGCGCCACCCGGGGCACCCGCGCCCAGCGCGCCTGAGCCCCTGACGCGATGCGGGCGCACGCCCGGGCCGCCGCTGCACGGCTCGGCCGTGCCACCCGGGGTGCCTGTCGGCGTCACAGACAGGCATCCGGAACGGGATATCCTCACGATTCAGCCCCCGGCCGCTCACCTCCAGGTGGAGGTCGCTCACGTAGCGGAGTTTGATGGCGGTACTGCTCCCCGACCGTGGACCTCCGCGCCGAGAAGCCGTGGGGCGACAGGCTCGGCGCTCTCGTGTCGCGCGCGCTGCGGAGCGTTGAGGATGAGCAGGCGGAAAAGATTGGCCCCTCTCAGGGCTTCAAAATTGGCACTTACTTCGTACCGGAGCGAGCCGTAGGGTAACGATCCAGGCATGGGCAGCGAGCAGCACCACTGTGACCACACACCAAACGCAGCCGGCATACCGGCGGGTTCGCCGGCACCCTGAGCGAGCGAGCTACTGCGTCGAGGATGCCTACTCGATCCTCGATGAGGCGCTGGTGGCGCATGTCTCATTCACGATGGACGCGCGTCCTTTCATTGTGCCCATGGGGTTCGGCCGCGACGGAAACCGACTGCTGCTGCATGGCGCGCGTGGCAGCCGAATCTACCGCCAGCTTGCCAAGGGCATACCGGCGACGGTGGCGGTCACCCTGCTCGACGGATTAGTGCTCGCCCGATCCACGTTCCACCACTCCATGAACTACCGTTCGGTGGTGGTGTTCGGGCAGTGCGAGCCGATCACGGATATCGAAGACAAGGATAAGGCGCTCGAGCTACTCGTCGAGCACATTGTCCCGGGGCGGTCGCAAGACGCCCGCAGGCCAACCCGGCAGGAGCTGGAAGCCACGGGACTGCTGGCGATGCCGATCGAGGATTTCTCCATCAAGCGTCGCAGCGGACCGCCCGTCGACGATCCGGCCGACCTGGACTTCCCCTGCTGGGCCGGGGTTCTACCCACCCATCTCGCGCTCGGGCAGCCGCAACCGGATTCGAGTGGTTCCCCTCCGCCCGAGTGCCCCGATTATGTCGAGCGTTATCGGAGGTGAGCCTGTCCGGCAGGCGGCCAGCCACAACCGAACTACCGCGTCAGTAGAGCCGCTTCGGTACCTCGCCGGGCTCAGGGGCATGCGAAATCCCAGTTGCACACCCTGGCGGCGCCGTGGTTCAGGGCCATTGGAGCAAACGGCATTCCGAACCGCCGCATCACGGACGCTGCACTCCTCGAGGTCCTTCTTGCCCCGAGATCCAACGACCGCGCTCGACATTGGCTATGGCGAGGGCTCCATCGGGCAAGCAATCCCATCGCGTGGCTTTGCCGTAACGGGTGTCGATGCGATTCCCGAACTCGTCGCGCAGGCGCGGTGAACCGGCACCGGCGAGTACCGCGTTCTCGACCAGAGCGCGCTGGCCGAGTGCGCCGCTGGCCGGGTATTTGACGTCGCCCGCTGCAGCTTCGCCCTTCTCGGCTGCCAGTCCACGGATATCGCCCTGTTAACCCCTGATGAACTCGATACTCATCACACCGCCGGCAGACCCTTAACGCCGGCAGTAAGACAACGCTCATTGTGCTTCGCGTGTATTCATTATCTGCGGGCCCAAGTGGTGAGAAAGACTCAGGTGTCGCCTTCACCCGCAAAGAGCGCCGTGTACTCGCCGAGGGCGACGTGCAAGAAGTCGAGCAGCGCCCGGATGCGCGCCACCCGGCGAAGATCCCGGTGGGTAAGTAGCCATAGGCCCACTGTCAGCTCCGGTATTGGCGGCGTTACCCGCTCCAATCCCGGATCCGGGTCGGCAAGGAAGCACGGTATGGGGGCGAGACCGGCGCCACCGCGCGCGAGGACGTGCATGGCAGCAACGCTGTTGCACTCGATCACCGGCTCAAGACCGGGGAGCGTTCGGCGCAGCCACCGCGCCGATGGTAAATGAGCAAGGCTGTCGTCGGGCGCGATCCAGCTCTGCTCCTCCAAAGGCCTTCCGCCACCGGCGCGCTCCAGGTACCCGGAACTCGCGTAGACCGCGGTTGCAACGTCAGCGACCCGGCGCCCGACCAGCGTCTCCGGCGGATCGGCCGTGGGGCGCAGTGCCACATCCGCATCTCGGCGGCTGAGACTCAGGAACGGGTTACCGCTCACCAGCTCCAGGCGTATCTCCGGGTGCTCGGCACGGAAGGCACCGAGCACCGGGCCCAGCACCCCGAGCAGGAGCGTATCCGTGGTGGTGACTCGCACGATGCCGCTCGGGCGCATGTCGCGACCGGCGAGCCGTCTCTCCAGGGCTTCAACCTCGGTACCCATGCGCTCGGCCAGTGCGAGCGTCTCCTCACCCGCGGGCGTAAGGCTGAATCCGTCGCGGTGGCGGTCGAAGAGCCGCACGCCCACACGCGCTTCGACCTGCCCAAGGCGGCGGTAGACGGTCGAGGCGTGCACGCCCAAGTGCTCTGCCGCGCCGCCGAGCGTACCGGCGCTCCCCAAAGCACGAACGTAGCGGAGATCGTCCCACTCGAGCATTGCGCCATTGCAACAGAAGTTTCGATATTTGCCTATTCCGCATGCGCAAATGCATTCCTACGCTACAGATCGCCCCCATCGGAATAGGAGTAACGCCATGGTTGAACGCGATCTGACCCCTTATGCGGTGACGCTGCTGCGCGTCGCCCTTGGCGTGATGTTCCTCGCACATAGTCTCATGCTGAAGCTTCTCGTATTCGGCCTGGCGGGGAACGCGCAATTCTTCAGCTCCCTTGGCCTCCCCGGGTGGCTCGGGTACGTAGTCTTCGCCGCTGAGGTGATCGGCGGCACCATGCTCGTGCTCGGCATCCAGGCACGTTGGGCGGCGCTCGCTCTCACTCCGATCCTCGCGGGGGCCACCTGGGCTCACTGGGATAACGGCTGGATGTTCGGCTACGAGGGCGGGGGCTGGGAGTACCCGCTCTACCTCACGGTGCTTGCCATTGCCCAGTTCCTGCTTGGCGATGGGCGCTTTGCCCTACAGCCTTCGGGCGGCCTGTCGCGGCTGCTGCAGCGTGCAACGCCCTCCCACCGGGCCTCGGACCGTGCGGTGAGTGGAGGTGAAAGCCATGCCTGAGCAGCGCCTGCAGCTCATCAGCCACGACCTCTGCCCCTACGTGCAGCGGGCCATGATCACGCTGACCGAAAAGGGTGTCGGACACGAGTGCATCTACATCGATCTCGCCAACAAGCCCGACTGGTTCCGAGCCCTCTCGCCGCTGGGACGCGTGCCGGTCCTGCGCGTGGGAGATGCGGTGCTCTTCGAGTCGGCGGTCATCTGCGAGTACCTCGAGGAGACGACGCCGGGGCGAATGCACCCCGAGGAGCCGGTGGCGCGTGCCGTGCACCGGGCCTGGATCGAGCATGCATCGGCCACTCTGGCGGCCATTGCGGGGCTCTACGGCGCTCCCGATGCCGAGGCGCACGGCGCCCGTCGCCGCACGCTCCGGGAGCGGCTGGCGTGGCTGGATCGTCAACTGGGCAACGGGCCGTATTTCGCCGGTGAGCGGTTCCACCTGGTGGACGCCGCCTGGGCGCCGGTCTTCCGCTACTTCGACACCTTCGAGGCTGTCGGTGAGCCGGCGTTACTCGACGGCCTCGAGCGGGTGACCGCTTACCGCAAAGCGCTTGCCGCGCGCCCGTCCGTGCGCACGGCCGTGCCGGAAGGCTACCCGGAGCGCCTGCGAACGTTCCTGGCGCGCCGGGAGAGCCCGCTGGGAGCCCTGGCCCGGGCGGCTGCCTGACGTCATGGCTCGCGTACGCGCACTGGTCGAAGGCCGCTGGCACCCGGAGCTCCATGTGGGGGACCCGGCATTGCAGCGGCTGCGATCGGCCCCGAGCACCTATCGTGAGTGGGTCACCCCGAACGGACGCCCAGCCCCCGAAGGCTAACCGGCCCGGCCGGCGGAGCCGGGCCGTTATCACCTGTACGTCTCCTACGCCTGTCCCTGGGCACACCGGGCGATTCTCTACCGGCGCCTGAAGGGTCTTGAGACGGTCGTGTCCATGTCCGTGCTCCACCCCCGCATGGCGGGACGGGACTCCTGGCGCTTCGAGGGCCGGATCCGCTCACCGCGTGACGAAGGAGAGAGACCCGATGATCGAATGGTCCCTTTCTCACACGTACCACTCGCCCGAAGGCCGCGTCCGCTGGGAACGTTTCGGCGAGGGGCGCCCCATCATCCTGCTGCATGGCACGCCGAACTGGTCGGTGATCTGGCGCAACATCGCGCCCCGCCTGGCCGAGCGCTGGGCCGTGTATGCCTTCGACTGGCCGGGCTTCGGCACCTCCGATCGCTACCCGGGGCAGAACGTCTCCTGGGACGAACAGCCAAGGCGCCTGGTGGAGCTCGTCGCGCATTGGGGCCTTGAGCGCCCGGCGATCGTCGCCTTCGACTTCGCGCCGATCTTCGCGCTGCGAGCACAGCTGCTGGAGGGACTGGAGCTCGGCCCCCTGGTGCTCGCCGACGCCGCCGTGATCCCGCCTTTCGTCACCGACTTCTCGCGCCAGGCGCGGGAGAACATCGGCACCTTCAGGCAGCTGCCCACGCACATCGCCGAGGGCATGATCCGCGCCCACATCGAGCGCACCACGCGGCACCCCATGCCCCCGGAGGTGATCGACGCCTACATGTGGCCGTGGAGCGGCCAGGAAGGCGTTGCCGCGTACTGGCGCGCCGTCGAGTGCTACGACGAACACCTGGCGCGCCCGCTGGTACCGCGCCTTGCGGCGCTGTCTCAGCCGGGATGTCCTGCACTGCCACTGTAGCTTCTGCCGCAAGGCGCACGGGGCGGCGTTTCGCACGCGAGCCCAAGGCGCCCGGGCGAGCGTTATGCGAATATCCTGATGTCCAGGCAATCGAGTGGCCGCTGAACCGGTCAACGCAACCAGTGAGTCAAGCTGCCCAGCGGGTGCGCCCGGAGAGGCCGGGCGACGAGCCGGCCATCGCGCGAGTCAACGAAGCCGCCTTCGGGCGCCCGGACGAGGCCCGACTGGTGGCGGCCCTGCGCGCCACGGCGTCTCCGTTTGTCTCCCTGGTCGCCGAAGACGCCGACTCGGCCCTTACCGGCCACATCGCCTTCTCGCCGGTAACGGTAGGCCATGAGGAGGGCCTCAGCGTGATGGCCCTCGCTCCCATGGCGGTCATGCCAGCACGGCAGCGCAGTGGCGTCGGCACGGCACTCATCCAGCATGGCCTATCCGCCTGCCGCGCCATTGGCGTCGGCGCGGTCGTAGTACTGGGCCACGCGGATTACTACGCCCGCTTCGGATTTGCGCCCGCGAGCCGGTTCGGACTCCGTTGTCCGTACGACGCCCCTGAAGAAGCCTTCATGGCGATTGAGCTGATCGCCGGCTACCTCGAAGGCATCGAGGGCACGGTGGCCTTCCATGCCGCGTTTGCAGACCTCTAGCCGGTCGCGGCTCCGGCGGTCTGCATGCTCTCGAGCATCCCCGCATGCGTACGGGTCATGCCGGATGTGCGCGAAGGTCACTTGTGGCCTCTGATCGCGCACCGGTTCACTGAGGTTGGCGTCGACCAACCACGCGCGGCTCGGGCGCCATCTAGCGACCCGGAGCCCGCCTGGCTGCGAAGAGCAGCATGGGGCGTGATTTCGCTTCTGAGGGAGTGCTCAAGGGGCAGTAAGCAGGCCGTGTCGCGTAGACGCTTCTCGACAACCACCGCAGAAGGGCAGCCCCTATGAGCGACAGGGAGCGGGCACGTGGGAGCACCGCGCCGACGCTCGAATTCTGGATCGATCTTGCAAGCAACTACAGCTACCTGAGCGCGATGCGCATCGAAGCACTCGCGGCACGGTACGGTGTCCCCGTCATCTGGAAGCCGTTCCTGCTGCAGCCGATCTTCCGCGAGCTCGGCTGGACGACCCCGCTATTCGTCGCGCAAAAGGAGAAGGGACGATACGTCTGGTGCGACATGGCACGTCAGTGCCGCAAGTACGGTTTGCGCTGGAAGCGACCCAGCGAGTTCCCCCGGAACACCTTACTGGCGACACGAGTCGCTGTCGCAGGTGACAAGGCCGGTTGGGTTGCCCCGTTCTGCCGGGAAATCATGACCCTGAACTTCGGATATGACCGCCCGGTCGACTCCGCGGGCGTCATTGCGACCGTCCTCGAGAGGCTAGGTGTTGATGCGGACGAAGCGCTTCGCGCCGCGACCTCCCCGCAGAACAAGGAAGCGCTTCGTGAGCAAACAGCGCAGGCCCGTGCACGCGGCGTTTTCGGCGCGCCCACCTTCTTTGTCGGACCCGAGCTCTTCTGGGGCAACGACCGGCTTGAGGATGCCCTCGAGACCGCCATCGGCGCCCTGTAAGCAACGTTCCGCGCTCTCTGGCTGTCGGGGCTGCGCCATGGCGCCGGCTCCCTCAAGCGTTCATGGCGCGTGGCGAAAGCGTTCAGGCCACCGCCCGTGCGCTCGGCTACCGCGACACGGGCGGCTTCATCCTCACGTTCCAGCGTGTCGTCGGACTGCCCCCTGTTGCCTACCTAGAGATCCTCCGCCGGGGCGCCCCGCCCGCCGAGATCGCTCGAGCAAACGATACCGAGATGGGTGGCCAGGCGCAGGCGCTCCGAGAGGGCGTCCGCCGCGACCTGCAGCGCACTGGCAGTCTCGGGCCGCATCCGCCGTGTGAGGCTCAGGAATTCCACGCCCGGCTCGCTCTGCCGGTCGACGACCCAGCCGATCAAGTGCTGGTTGATGCGCTTAAGCTCGGGCCCGAGCGGCCCGCTCCAGCGTCACGCGACCGGCAGTGGCACGAGGAAGCGAAAGCGCTCACCGACGTCCCGCTCGATGACGCCGAGGCGTTCCAGATCACCCAGGTAGAGATCGACGCTTGCCTGGCTCAGCTCCCGCAGATGCAGGCGGGTGAAGTGGCCGCTTCTCAGCGGTTTGAGGAGGCGCCGGCCGCACGCAGCAACCACTCGCGAAAGGCCTCAACGGCCTCGTCGCTCGAACGCGTATCGGAGACGACCACCCAGTACGCCGTCTGTCCGGTAACGGGAGGGACCTCAGCGCTCACCAGGGCTCCTGTGTCGAGATCACCATCGATTAGCGGGCGTCTTCCCATCGCAATGCCGACACCCGCGCGCGCGGCCTGTAGCGCCAAATCGACGCTATCGACCTCGATATGGCGCCTTGCCGCGGGATAGGGCCGCCCCGCCCCCTTCGCCCAGGCCGCCCACTCCTCACGGGCCCGACTCACCGAGATCAGCGTCTCCCCATCCAGACCGCCGGTCATTCTCGCGCGGTCAACGACCTCCGGGGTGCCGACCGGCACCAGCACCTCGCTGAACAACCGCTGCGCGTAGACGCCCTGCCAGCCCCCGCGCCCCATGCGCACGGCAATATCGACGGCCTCGGAGTCGAGCTCCCGGCGTTGCGGCTGCGTATCGAGGACGAGGTCAAGCCCCGGGTGGCTGTCGAGGAAGCCCGGCAGCCGCGGAACCAGCCAGAGCTTCGCGAAGGTCGGCGCGGCCGTGACGCGGACGCGTTTCGCCCCTCCACGTGTGCGAAGCTCGTCCGCGCCACCGGCGAGCACTTCCAGCGAATGCGCGACGCACGGGTAGTACTCACGCCCGGCGTCAGACAGCACAAGGCCTCGGCTTGTGCGAAGAAACAGTGGGACACCGAGCCAGTCCTCGAGGCTCTGGATGCCGTGGCTAACCGCACTCGGCGTAACCGAAAGCTCCTCGGCGGCGTTCTTGAAGCTCTCCAGGCGCGCGGCAGCCTCGAAGAGTCTCAGCGCGTTCAGCGGCGGCAGGCGTCGGCTCACGGCATACCCAGCCTTCAGCGGAAAGTCTGAGGCATAGCAGAGACTCACCGGCGCCACAACGCAGCTGAATTCTGCTCATCGCGAACCGAAAAACCCTCGTTTGTCGGGCTTGAGGCCGGGCGGCAACCTCCTTCCGCGAAGCGCCCGGGTGCAACCGGGGCGCAACCCGGAGGAGACAGCCATGACCGAGATCCTGCTTTGCGAGCGCCGGGATGAGATCGCGATTCTCACCCTCAATCGCCCGGAACGACTGAACGCGCTCAGCTACGCGCTCATCGACGCATTAATGGCCACACTCGGCGAGCTCGAAGGCGACGACACCGTGCGCGGCATCGTGATCACGGGCGCCGGCGACCGGGCATTCAGCGCGGGCGCGGACATCAGCGAGTTCCAGCACAGTGTCCGTGCTGGTCCCGGCGCCGCCGTCAGGGAGTTCTGCCGCCGCGGCCAGGAGTTCACGCGCCGCCTCGAGAGCTACCCGAAGCCCATCGTCGCCGCGATCAACGGGCTCGCCTACGGCGGCGGCTGCGAGATCAGCGAGGCCATGGCCTACACCATCGCCGCCGAAGACGCGCTGCTGTGCAAGTCGGAGATCCGTCTGGGCCTGATCCCGGACTTCGGCGGAACACAACGCCTGCCGCGCCTGGTGGGGCGCAAGCACGCACTCGACATGGTTCTCACAGGTGACCCGATCACCGCACAGCGGGCTACCGAGATCGGCCTCGTGAACCGGGTGGTGCCAAAGAGCCGGGTTCTCGAGGAGGCGATCGGTTGGCTGCGACGGGTCACACGCCACTCGGCCCTTGCCGTGGAGGCGGCACTCACGGCCGTCAACCGCGGCGTGAACGTCTCCATCGATGAGGGCCTCGCCATCGAGAGCGCGCAGTTCGCCCGCCTCGTGCCCACCCAGGATCTTGCCGAAGGCATCGCCGCCTTCCTCAACAAGCGCGAGCCCGAGTTCCTCGGGCAATAGCCTGCGCCCCCGGACTGACACGCAGCGGAGTAAACCGATGGAGGCTCTCCCAGTGCATACGCACTACATCGGTGGTCAATGGCAGGAGCCCAGGGCCGCCGCCACCGCGATCGTACGCAACCCGGCGACTGAGGTTGCCGTCGGCGAGGTATGCCTGGCCTCAGGGGATCAGGTAGCCAGGGCCTGCCAGGCGGCAGCCGAGGCGCTGTCGGGCGGGTCCGCTACCCAGGAGGAGATATTCGGCCCGGTGCTCTGTGTGCTCGGCGCCGAGAGCGATGAGCACGCCACTGAGCTCGCCAATGCGACCCGATATGGGCTGGCAGCCAGCGTGTGGTCGACAAATCCAGAGCGCGCCGAGAACGCCGCGCGGTCGCTGGTCGCCGGACAGGTCGACATCAACGGTGCCCGGTTCAACACCAGGGCTCCATTCGGGGGCTTCAGGGACTCGGGTTTCGGTCGCGAGCTTGGGGCCTATGGCGTCGAGGAGTACGTCGAGCTCAGGGCCGTACAGCACCCCACATAGCCTCTCTGGCACCGTTGCGATTGGAGCTTGATGACCTGCCCCCGAAGGCGGATGCGAGGGTTTGCGCCCCGCCCACCCCAGCGCATCTGGCGCATCCAGGTGGGGTAGTGCGGTGGATACCTGGCGATCGCCCCGCGCAGCACCACCTGGATCCAGCCCTTGAGCGTGCGCGCGCCAGGACCCGGCGCATAACCCGGATATCTCACCGATTCCCTGCCGCGGTCGGTGAGACATCCGGGTTAAGCCCTGGCCCGCCAATCCGCTCGCGACTACAGAATGCGCCGACGCAGACTTGCGCTCAGACGCTCGACCGCAACGACCATTGCGAAGATGCAGAGAATGATCGTCGAGACGTTGCGGTAATCGTACATATCCACGGCAGACATGAGCTCGATCCCGATGCCACCGGCCCCAACCAGCCCCAGTACCACGGAAGAGCGCGTGGACTTTTCGAAGGCGAATAGAGAGGTAGCGATCATCGAGGGAAGTGTCGCCGGCACCACGGCGCTGGCAATCATATCCAGGCGCCCGGCGCCGAGGGAGCGCAAGGCTTCCGGTGGGCCATCGTCGGCCTCCTCCATCGCCTCGGCGAAGAAACGCGCGCAGAATCCGATCGTATCGACCATCAGTGCCAGCACGCCGGCAAAGGGTCCAAGCCCCACCGTAATGACGAAGATGATGGCCCAGATGAGATCGGGCACCGTCCGGCAGAACGTGATCAGGCCCCGGGCCAGGTAGTACAGCGCCGGGTGCGGCGAGAGATTCCGCGCCGAGAGTACTGCCAACGGGAGGCTCAACAGTACACCGAGAAAGGTGCCCGCCACGGCCATCTGGAAAGTCTCCAGCATGGTCCGGCCGATCGAGGGCATGCGGTCGAAAGCGGGCGGAAACATCTCGCCAACAAGCCGGCCGATCTCAGGCACCCCGTTTGCCAGCCGGGTGACCGAGAGTTCGCTGTCGGCAAGCGACCAGATCACTACCACCGCCGCCAACAGGTAGGCGGCAAACCCAAGGAGCCCCGTACCCGGCAGCCGCGGTGGCAGCGACCCGGAGGCCCGACTTGCCCGGGCGCTCATCCTGCCTCCTGCCGGTAGAGCCCATCCAGCCCCTGGAAATCGACCGCCTGCACCGGGCGGTCGAGCACCACCCGGCCGGCCTGCAGCGCGATAATGCGGTCCGCGTAGCAGCGGGCATGCTCGAGATCGTGGGATGCGAACACCAGGGTCATGCCATGTGAGCGGACCAGGCGGGTGAACAGAGTCATCATCTCGTGTCCTGCCGTCGGATCGAGGCTCGCCGCCGGCTCATCCGCGAACACCAGGCGTGGCTGCTGCATCAAGGTGCGGGCGATGGCCACTCGCTGTGACTGCCCGCCCGAGAGCCGATCCGCCCGGCGCGCGGCATACTCGCTCAACCCGACCTCCTCGAGACACCGAAAGGCCCGCTCGCGCCAGTGCCCGCTGGCCATCGCCTGGCACCAGAGGGCGGGGTGACGGGCGTGTCCAATCGCGCCGTGAATGACATTGGAGAGCACTGAGAGGCGCCCGACGAGGTTATGCCGCTGGAAGATGAAGCCGACCCGGGAGCGCAGCGAGCGAAGCTGGCGCGAAGGCAACGACCGCACGTCGCTGCCAAACAGCTGAATCGCGCCCGCGTCGGGCTCGACCAGACGCAAGCAGCAGCGCAACAGCGTGGACTTGCCACTGCCATTGGCGCCGAGCAGGGCGACCCGCTCGCCCGCCTGGATGGAAAAGCCCACGGACTGCAGCACCGGCTCGGAACCCCCTGTGTAACCCTTGCTCAGCCCTTCAACCGTGAGCTCCGGCGCCGCCGGCGCCGGAGCATTCACGGGTTCGGGGCGGCGCAGGCGCTCCGCCACAGCCATCGGATTCACTCCCCCGCGAACCGGTCGAAGCGCTCCTGCCCGATCGCGCCGTAGGCGTCCCGAACATAGTCGTAGTCGGAGTCGTCGATATTGGCGATAAAGCGCATGCCCTCGTACTTGAGGTTCTCTTCGCCGCCGTCCTCGACGATGGCCGCGACCAGTGCGTCGGAGTTCTCGACGACCGCATCGCGCAGGGTCTCGATGGTCTGCTCCGGGACATGGGAACCGGCGACCAATACATCGTTGGGGAGATCGGGGCCGCGCGCGATCACGCGGAACGCTCCCGGGGAGAGCTCCTCCTCGCGCGAGCGAAGACGGATGTAATCGTCCATGTAGTTGGTGCCCCAGGCGGCGACGTCACCGCGCTTGAGGGCCTCGTAGGCGACTCGCTCGGCGGTGTGTGTGAGCTCGACGTCTTCCTGCGGGTCGAGGCCATAGTCCGCGAGCAGCTGCAGCGGCGCGAGATGCGAGGAAGTCGAGCCGACGTCACCGACGGCAACGCGCTCGCCGCGCAGGTCATCGACCGAGGTGATGCCGCTGTCCGCCATCGTGATGATGCCGGAGAAATAGTCCGGGCGACTGAAGCCCAGCACGGGCTCGGCGCCAGTGAGCTCCTGCATGACCACGTACTCGGCCGGACCGGTGAGAACGAAGTCGACTTCCTCGGAGCGCAGCAGCTCCACGGCGGCCGTGCGGCTCGTGACCGGCGCGAACTCGACACCGAAGCCGGTGTACTGCTCCAGTGCCTCGGCGAAAGGCCCCCAGTCACGCCGGAGCTCCTCCAGGCCCGCGACGTCGGTGACCGCCATGGTCACCGTCTCCTGGGCTTGGAGGGGAGCGATGGATGACATCATCAGTGCAGTCGACGCGATGGCGCCCGCGAGGAAACGCTTGTGGCTCATGACGGCCTCCAGGTGGCTTGTTGAATGCCACTCAAGCGTGCCGTCGCCTTGTGACAGCAACGTTAGGTTATTGTTGATTTTACAAAAAGTTATTTTGACCGGGACTCCGACCAAAGCGGTCAATGGTGCGCAAACACCCGGCTATCGCTTCATCACCGGGCAACAGCCAAGGGCTATCGTGAGCCTTCACCGTGGGTTGCCAGGAGCTGGAAATGACGGAGGAAGCGCTCGCGCCGGAGAGTCAGCAGGGCCGGCCGCTGGCCATACGGGGAGCGGAGGTACTGCTGCCCGGCGAGGGCCTCACTGAAGCAACGGTGGTCGTCGCCGATGGCCGTATCGCCGAATGCACCAGTGGCCCTGGCGGAGACGCCAGGGCCATCGATGCCCGCGGGCTCCTGCTGCTCCCCGGCATCATTGACCTGCACGGCGATGCCTTCGAGCACTTCCTCATGCCGCGCTCCGGGGTGCCGTTTCCCGCAGCGGTGGCGTTGGCCGAGGTAGATCGCCAGCTCGTCGCCAACGGGATCACCACCGCCTACCACGGCATCACCTATTCCTGGGAGCCGGGTTTGCGGGGGCGCGAAACGGTGCTCGCCGTGCTCGACGCGCTCAACCGCCTGAATGGGGTCCTCGGCTGTGATACGCGGATCCATCTCCGACACGAGCTCTACAACGTCGACGCCGAGACCGAGATTCTCGAGTGGATACGCGCCGGGCAAATCGGGCTGATCGCGCTGAATGATCACTTGAGCATGATCCGTGAGCGTCTCGGGCGCGCCGAGAAACTCTCACAGTACACCGAGCGCAGCGGCCTGAGTCCCGACGCGTACCGCACTCTGGTCGAGGATATCGCGGCCCGCGCCGACGAGGTGGCCCCGGCGACAGCGCGCCTCTGCGCGCAGGCCCGCGCAGCCGGAGTGCCGATCGCATCCCACGACGACGAAAGCCCCGCGATGCGGGCGGCGTATCGGGAGCTTGGCGTGCAGCTCTGTGAATTCCCGTGCAACGCGGAGACGGCGGCCGACGCCATCGCCGCCGGAGAACCCGTCATTCTCGGCGCACCGAACGTACTGCGCGGGGGCAGCCACGACGGCCGGCTGCACGCCGGCGACGCCATCAACGAGGGACTGTGTACCGTGCTCGCCTCGGACTACTACTATCCGGCGACGCTGCACGCGGCCTGCCAGCTCTGGTCGGATGGTGGGATGGAGTTGGCCAGGGCCTGGGATCTGGTGGCCGGTGGTCCGGCACGCGCTGCCGGACTCACCGACCGCGGAATGATCCACCCCAGCCTACGCGCGGACCTCGTGCTGGTAGACCCGAATGGGGCACTCGGCCCGGCTGTCGCCGCCACCATAGCTGGCGGGCGCGTTGTGCATGCCCATCGCGGTCTAGGCGATCAGCGCCACCCCGTGCTTCCGTGAAGCACATGACCGCGGCAACCGAGCGAGCCGCCTGTACCGGAACTCGCCACGATGCCCGCTCCGGGCCGGGTACAACGGCCGAGCCTCTCTCGCCCCACCCGGCAGCGCCGCGTGCTCGGGCCAACGCGGCAGGAACGCGCCACCGGCATCCCGCCCGCCTTCAGTGCACCCGGTACCAGCACGGGGGCGCACGCCAGACGGGGTGCCAGCGCTCGGCGACGGCGGCGAGATCATTGCCAGCTCGGTGATGCGGCCGTGCGGTCCGAGCTCTGAGCCGAATGGCCAAGGCTCCCGGGGCGCTCAGCCGAGCGGAATGCGCTCGACCAGATGGAAGGGCGTGCTGCGATCCGGTTGATGGTAGAGGGCGAGGGCATCAACCGGCACCGGGCCACGAAGGGCATCGCCAGAGAAGAAACGCGTGAGCACCGACAGCACCTCCGGCGCGTCGGCCTCGGCGACGGGTTCGGTTAGCGTGAGATGGCAACGGAACTCATCGAGCACGAACGGGTAGCCCCACTGCGCCTGCAGCGCCCGCTGCCGGTGACTGAGTCCTTGCTCGGAGCGTAGTGCATCGGCGCCCCGGAAATCGTCGAGCCTGCGTACGCACTCGGCGGCGAGTGCCGCCATGGCCGCACTCTCCGGCTCCGGGCGCAATGCGAAGAAGGTGCCGAGGCGTGCGACGCGCAGCCCCGGCAGCGCGAACGGCTCACGCCCCGCAGCGATCGCCGCAACTGCCTCCCGCAGGTCATCGGCAGTGGTGCCCTCTCGCAGCGGCATCGGCGGACGCACCGTCGCGTGGAAGCCATAGTGTGCGGGGCGCGCGACCAGTGCCCGCCAGCGCAACGCGGGCATAGTCCTCGGCGGCGGGAAGACCTCACCCGTCTCCGGGTTGCGGCCGAGCCAGCGGCAGCCGAGGCGCCAGAGCGGGTGGGTCGAGGGCGGCGCGTAGTAGACCGCCCAGCGTCCGCCGTGCGGGCGCTCAGGCAAAACGCCGAGGCGGCGTGTCTCGCCCGCCCCCGGCACTCAGGCGTCCCTGCGGATGGGCTGGCTGCTCATGCCGCGTTTCGCCCCGCATCCAGGTTGAGCTCGCGGGTGGCCACGGCGTTGCGCACGGACTCGTCGTGGAAGATGCCTACGATGGCCGCGCCGCCCTCCAGCGCAGCCCGAATGAGCTCGATCACCCGCTCTCGGTTGGCCGCATCCAGGGACGCCGTCGGTTCGTCGAGGAGCAGCACTGGATGGCCCGCAGCAAAGCCGCGGGCGATGTTCACCCGCTGCTGCTCACCGCCGGAGAAGGTGGCCGGCGGCAGTGACCATAGGCGCCGGGGCAGGTGCAGCTGCTCCAGCAACGCTTCCGCCCGCGCCCGCGCTGCCTCCGGGGCATGACCGGTGCGCAGGAGTGGCTCGGCGACCAGCTCAATCGCAGGCACCCGGGGAACGGCGCGCAGGAACTGGGTGACATGCCCGAGGGTGTGCCGGCGCAGATCCACCACCTGCCGCGGGCTGGCGGCGCCGAGATCCAGCCACTCGCCCCGATGGCGCACGTGGACGCTGCCAGCCGGTGGCAGATAGTTGCCGTAAAGACAGCGCAGCAGCGTTGACTTGCCGCAGCCGGAAGGCCCGGTGAGGGCGACACACTCACCCGGCACGACGTCAAGCGCCACGCCGCGCAGCACTGGCAGCTCCAGCCCGCCCTGCAGATGCAACGTGAAGGTCTTGTGCAGGTTGCCAACACTCACCACCGGCTGCTCCGGTGCGGGCTCAGCGGCCGCCGTCGTGCCCGACCGCGCCTTGCTCATCGCGTAGCCTCCCGGGTGCCAATTCGACCGGCTTGGGTCCCAAGACCGGACGTCATCTGCCCCTCATCCACGAAGAATCGAGGAGACCAGCAGCTGGCTGTACGCATGCTGCGGGTCGTCCAGTACCTGATCGGTGAGCCCGTGCTCGACGGCACGCCCGGAGCGCATCACGAGCAGCCGGTCGGCGAGCAGCCGCACCACCCCGAGGTCGTGGGTCACCACGATGGCGGCGATGCCGAGCTCGCCCACCAGGCGCCGCAACAGGTCGAGCAGCCGCGCCTGCACCGATACGTCGAGGCCGCCGGTGGGCTCGTCGAGAAACAGCAGGCGCGGGCGCGTCACCAGGTTGCGGGCGAGCTGCAGGCGCTGCTGCATGCCGCCGGAGAAGGTCTGCGGGGTGTCGTCTATGCGCCCCTCCGCGATCTCCACCGCCTCCAGCCAGGTCCGGGCGCTCTCGCGGATGCGCCCGTAATGGCGCTCCCCGATCTGCATGAGCCGCTCGCCGACGTTGCCGCCGGCGGAGACGGCCATGCGCAGGCCGTCCCGCGGGTTCTGGTGGACCAGACCCCAGTCGGTGCGCAGCAGCATGCGCCGCTCGGCCTCGCCCAGGCGGTAAACGTCACGCAGCCGGCGATCACGGGTGCGGTAGGCCACCTGCCCGCTCTGGGGTGCGGCCTGGCCGGCGAGGGTCTGCAGGAGGGTGGACTTGCCCGCCCCCGACTCCCCAACGACGCCGAGCACCTCGCCGGGGTAGAGCACGAGATCGATCCCGGTGCAGGCCACCTGGGCACCGAAGCGGCGCTCGACGCCAGTGGCGATTAGCAGAGGCTCCGCGCTCATGCCTGCACCTCCCGCGGCTCGCCGGCGCGCCGGCGGGCGCAGTAATCGGTGTCCGAGCAGGCGAACAGCCGCGTGCCGGCATCGTCGGTGACGATCTCGTCCAGGTAGCTGTCGGCGGCCCCGCAGAGCTCGCAGGGCCGCTCCCAGCTCTCCACGGTGAACGGGTAGTCCTCGAAGTCCAGCGGCACGACATCGGTATAGGGCGGCACGGCGTAGACCCGGCGCTCACGTCCGGCTCCGAAGAGCTGCAGCGCCGGGCTGCGGTGCAGCTTCGGATTGTCGAAGCGCGGGATGGGCGAGGGGCTCATAAGATGGCGGCCATTGACCATCACCGGGTAATTGTAGGACTGGGTGACGCGCCCGCGGCGGGCGATCTGCTCGTAGAGCAAGACACGCATCGCGCCGTAGTCCGCGAGCGCATGCATGCGCCGGGTCTCCCGCTCGCTCGGCTCCACCCGGCGCAGCGGCTCGGGGATGGGTACCTGGTAGACCAGCGTCTGCGCCGCGGTGAGCGGCGTCTCGGGGATGCGATGGCGGGTCTGGATGATGCTCGCCTCGTCCGTGCGCTCGGTGGTGGCCACCCCTGCGGTACGGGCGAAGAAGCGGCGGATACTGACCGCGTTGGTGGTGTCGTCGGCGCCCTGATCGATCACCTTGAGGCAATCTTCGCGGCCGATCACGGCCGCCGTGACCTGGATGCCGCCTGTGCCCCAGCCGTAGGGCAACGGCATCTCCCGGGAGGCGAACGGGATCTGGCAACCCGGCACCGCCACCGCCTTGAGCAGCGCACGTCGCACCATGCGCTTGGTCTGCTCGTCCAGGTAGGCGAAGTTGTACCCGCCGTCGGCCGCGCTCATGACGCCTCCTCGTCGCCGGCGTCCGCGTACGCGGCCCGCAGGCGGCGCAGCGTATCCAGCTCGGCCTGGAAGTCGACGTAGTGCGGCAACTTCAGGTGCTCGACGAAACCGGTGGCCTGCACGTTGTCCGCGTGCTGCAGAACGAACTCCTGCTCCTGGGCCGGAGCGCTCACCGGCTCGCCGAGCTCATCGGCACGTAGCGCCCGGTCCACCAGCGCCATCGCCATGGCCTTGCGCTCGCCATGGCCGAAGACAAGGCCGTAGCCGCGGGTGAACTGGGGCGGCGCCTCGGCGCTGCCGGCGAACTGATTGACCATCTGGCACTCGGTCACCGTGAGCTCGCCGATGTCCAGGGGAAAGCCGAGCTCGGCGGGCTCAATGACGATGCTCACCGACCCCGTGCGGATCTCCCCGGCGAAGGGGTGGTTGTTGCCATAGCCGCGCTGGGTGGAATAGCCCATGGCAAGCAGGAACCCCTCGTCGCCGCGGGCGAGGGCCTGCAGGCGGCAGTCGCGCGACGCCGGGAAGGCGAGCGGCTCCTCGGTGAGATCGCCCACCGGCTCGTCGTCCGCCGGCGCCTCGTCCTCCACCAGGCCCTCGCTGCGAAGGAGCTCGCTCACTCCGGGCAGCGGGGCGTCGGGGTCGGCGTCCGCCTCCGGCGCCGGTGGCGGCGGCTCGCCCGCGGCGAGCCGGAAATCCAGCAGGCGATGGGTATAGTCGTAGGTCGGCCCGAGCAGCTGGCCGCCGGGGACGTCCTTGTAGATCGCCGACACTCGCCGGTGCACCCGCATGGCGGCGGTATCCAGTGGCACCGAGGCGGCGAGGCGCGGCAGGGTCGTGCGGTAGGCTCGGAGCAGGAACACAGCCTCGATCATGTCGCCCTGGGCCTGCTTGATGGCAAGCGCGGCGAGCTCCCGGTCATACAGCGAACCCTCGGCCATCACCCGATCCACCGCGCGGCCGAGCTGCTCACGGACCTGGTCGAGACCGAGCTCGGGCACGTCGCGGTCCCCGCGCCGGTTGTCCGCGAGCCAGCAGTGGGCGTTGTCGATAGCCTTCTCGCCGCCTTTCACGGGGACGTACATGCTTCCTCCTCGCTGATGCGCAGGGAGCGAGGCAGACCGACCACCTCGCCTCCGGCCACCAGGAACACGTCGCTGCCGAGGGGGTAGCGCGCGTGCATGGCCTGCCAAGCAGAGACGAAACCGGCCGGCAGGCCACGGCAGCGGAGCTGCCCACGACCCTGGATACCGGGCCCCTCGAGATACAGCACCGGACCGTCGGTTACTGAGTCCACTGCCAGCACCAGCGTGGTGTCGGTCTCCGGATAGCGCTCGTCGCTCGCCCCAAGATCGACCAGGGGCGGCGCCTCGGCGGCGCCCGCCAGCGCGATGGCTGCCCCCCGCGGATCCGCGCTTAGCGGGCAGCCGCAGTGGAAGCGGAGGTACTCCGCCGCGCCGGCGAGCGAGGGGGCGAGCCATACCGGCGTCGCGGCGTCAGCTAGCGTCAGGGCCAATGCGGCCATTGCCGGCGGCAGCATCGTCGGGTGCTCCTGCGGCGCGACCGGCCGGCGCCGGCTGCCGGGGCGCGCCAAGGCGTCAAGCAGGGCGCGGAAGCTGCGCTGGGCGTCATCCACCGGATCGGCGAAGCCTGCGAGCGACGGTGCGGCAGTCATGCTCCCCCCTCGCGGGCCATGGTGAAGAACTCCACTCGCGTCGCCGCGGCGCGGCGTGCGGTGCGCGTTCGCTCGCCCTCGAGCCGGGCGCGGACGGTAGCGAGCAGCTCCTCCAGGTCAGCCCTCTGCGGCCCGTCGGCCTGCAGCAGAGCGTCCAGCACGGCGATACGCTCGGCGCACCGCCGGCGCCGGCCGAGCAGATAGCCGTGGCCCACACGGCCATCCTCGAGCCGGGCGCTCGCCCGGGAGACGGTGACCTCACCAAGGTTGAACTGCCGCCCGGTGGCGCCGGCACGGCCCCGCACCATCACCAGCCCGGTCTCCCCGGGCCGCAGCAGGCGATAGTCCGGCAGGGGCCGCAGCCGCTCCCAGGCGGCACCCAGCTCCGCTGGCTCCGCCCGTGCCAGCAGCGCCAGTCGTGCACTGCGGCCGCCGCCGGACCCAACCTCCGGTCCTGCTGTGGTCATGCCGGAGCCCTCCGCTTGACACGTATAGACGTATAGACCAATAGTTCATCAACGAGGTGGCGCGACGCAAGAAACGGTTGCGTTACAGGCCTCCGGACGAATCAGCAAAGAGGTGCGGCGATGGCGCCAGCCGATATCCTTTGGCGACAGATCAGCAACCGGCTTGCCGACGAAATCGCCGCCGGGATCTATCCACCGGGTTCCCGCCTGCCCACCGAGGCGGCGCTTGCCGAGCGCTTCGCGGTGAACCGCCACACCGTGCGTCGGGCGATGGCCGAGCTGCGCACGCGTGGGCTGATCCGAATCGAACAGGGCCGAGGGACGTTCGTCCAGGACACGCTGATCGACTATCCGGTCTCGCGCCGGACACGCTTTAGCGACAATGTCATTGGCGCCGACCGCGATCCGAACTCGATCGCGCTGCGCAACCTGGAGCTGCCCGCCGATACAGAGATCGCCCAAGAGCTCGGTCTCCCCGCCGGCTCGCCCGTGGTCCTGATCGAAACGCTCCGCCTGGCGGATGGGCGGCCTCTGTCTGTCACCGCCCACTATTTCCCGGCTGCGCGCTTCCGCGGCATTGGCACGCATTTCCAGAACACCGGCTCGGTCACCCAGGCGCTCTACCAGATGGGAGTTCGCGACTATTTCCGTGATACCACGGCAGTCACTACCCGCCTGCCCGATGCCTGGGAGGCCAAACACCTGCGTCAGCCCCGATCCGAGCCGATCCTGGTTGCGCACTCGCTGAACGTCGACGCCGAGCGCCGCCCGATTGAATACGCCGAGGGCCGTTACGCCGGTCGGCGTGTGCAGTTCGTCTTTCACCCGCACTAACGCCCTTGGTCCGGATTGCCGTTGCGCACGAGATCCAGGACGCGTCGCGCGACACCTTCCACCGGGCCTTCGGCGGCGATAAAGCGAGTATCCGCCGGCAAGCTCGACTGCAGGGCGGCCGCTCGCGCAAGCCGTGCGCGGACTTCGTCCTCGTCCTCGCGGGCACGCCCAAGCAGTCGGTCGCGGAGCACATCCGGCGGCGCATGCAGGGCCAATGGCACCAGGGCAGGAACGCGTGCTCGGGCCTGCGGCAGGTATTCCCGCGAGCCATTGACCAGGACGGGCGTGCCCGCGGCCAGTGCTCGGGCCGCCTCAAGACCGATTCCATAGCAGCGCCCGTGGCTGCGCCACGCAAATAGGAACTCCCCGGCGGCCTCCCGCGCGGCGAACTCCGACTCGGGTACAGCTTCGTGCTGCTCGCCGCCAGCATTCACCGGACGCGTGATAACGCGCCGCGGCAGAAACAGTTCCCCGCCCTGTACGAGCGTCTGCAGGACCTTGATGACGCTGTCTTTACCAACCCCCGAAGGCCCGACCAGATAGAACAGTGGAACGGCCGACGACGCAGGATTCCCGGGTGACGCATTCATGGACCCAAGCTCACCACAACGACGTTATGAGCATGTGACGCGTTTCCGGCCCGGGTGCCGCAATCGTTGCCTCGACTTTGGCCACCATGCGCCTGGACCGCACTGAGTTACGTGCTTTGCCAAGGGCCGGCGAGGGCATACGGTCGGTAATTCGAGGCCATCAGCCGGCCGTCGGTACGGGCACTGCTGAGCCGCGGAGTCCGTCGCGGCGTGTGCAGGGCGGCTCCTTGCCGGTGGCATCCCGGCGGAGGACTGTTCAGCGGGGGCTAGATGCATCGAGGCTCGATGTATAAGATATCGGGATGGCATCCGAAACCGCCACGCACGCCAGGACTGATATCCCGGACTTCCTGAGCCGGGCCTACTGGAACGGCACCATCAAGATGAGCCTCTCGAAGTTCTTCATCCTGTGCGTGCTGCACCGGGGGCCCTTGCATGGCTACGAGATCACGCGGGAGGTTGCGTCGCTCACGAACGGCTGCTGCTCCCCCGCTGAGGGCACGATCTACCCCGTTCTGCGCCAGTACGAGCAGGGCGGCTACGTCACGGTCGAGAGCGAGACAGTGTCCGGGCGACACCGCCGCGTCTATCGCCTGACTGACAAGGGCAGGGAGGCGTTCCGGGTCGCCGTGGCTGCGTGGATGGATATTACCGAGTGCCTCCTCGCGTGCCGCAACGTGCTCGACGGCGAGGAGATGCCCCGTGTTCTCCGGGAGGAGTGAGTTTTTTTGCCCTGTGACTTTGACCATCGATGCATCGATGGTCACTCCATCAACCAAACACTGCTGAGGGAGCCAACCACCATGAATTCACCAGACCCCGTCGCGGTCATCGGCGCCGGCCCCGTCGGCCTCGCCGCAGCTGCCCGGCTGGTAGAACGCGGCCTCACCCCGTTGCTCTTCGAGCGTGGCCCGGGGCCGGCCACCGCGGTCCGTGAGTGGGGCCACGTGCGTGTCTTCACCCCCTGGCGCTACCTCGTCGATGAGAGCGCGGGGCGGATGCTTCGCCGTGCCGGCTGGATTGCTCCCCACCCGGAGCACCTTCCCACCGGTGCCGAGATCGCGGAGGCGTATCTCGGGCCCCTCGCCCGGCTTCCGGCCATCGCGCGGGGCCTTCACACGCGGGCCCTGGTCACGGCCGTCACGCGCGAAGGCGCGGGCAAGCTTCAGACCGCGGGCCGGGAGCGGTCGCGTTTCGCCGTCCACTGGCGAGATGCCGAGGGGAACCACAGGCGCACGCTCGCCCGGGCGGTTATCGACGCGTCCGGGACCTGGCATCAACCGTCACCGCTTGGCGTTGCGGGCATCGCCGTTCCGGGGGAGCAGGAGGCGAGCGATCGTCTCGCCTATGGCATTCCGGATGTCCTCGGCAGCGCGCGGACCCGCTATGCCGGGCGCCGCGTGCTCGTGGTCGGCGGCGGCCACTCGGCGATGAACGCGGTCCTCGACCTCCTGCGCCTGCGTCAGGAAGCGGCCAGCACGGAGGTGTTCTGGGCACTGCGCCGGTCCGGGCTCGATCACGTTATCGGCGGTGGCCGTAGCGATGAGCTGCCGGCACGGGGGCAGCTGGGCCTGGAGGCGGCCGAGGCGATCGAGCGCGGCGAGCTGACACGGCTCGCACCGTTTTCGGTCACCGCCCTTGCACGCCGGGACAACGGCCTCCGGGTCGACGCCGTACACGACGGCAGGCACGACTCGCTCGACGTGGACGAGGTCATCGCCTGCACGGGCTTTCGCCCGGACACGGCGATGTTTCGGGAGCTGCGGGTGGAGCTCGATCCCGTCATGGAGGCACCGCCGCGGCTGGCGCCCCTCATTGATCCCAACGTCCACAGCTGCGGCACCGTGCCGCCCCACGGCGTCGACGAGCTCCGCCACCCGGAGCCTGGTTTCTACATCGCCGGGATGAAGTCATACGGCCGCGCGCCCACCTTCCTGATGGCGACCGGCTACGAGCAGGTCCGCTCGATCGCTGCGGAGCTCGCGGGGGATCCTGTAGCAGCGCGGGAGGTGCGTCTGGAGCTGCCGGAGACCGGCGTGTGCAGCGCCGGGCCCGTTGCCAGCAGCTGCTGCGGAACAGCACCGCAACGTCGCACGGCGCCCGCCACGCTCAATCTGAGCACGTCGAGCTGCTGCGGCGGACGCTAGGGCCCGGGCGAGCTGATGAACCGGTTCATCACGGCCCTCGGCGTCAGCCAGATCTGCGCCTGGGGGACGCTCTATTACAGCTTCCCCCAGATCGCGGAGGCGATGGGCGCCGAGCTTGGGTGGACCAAGGCCGAACGCTACCTCGCGCCCACGCTGACACTGCTTATCGCCGCGGTGAGCGCAATCCCGGTGGGCATCGCGATCGACCGCGGCCACGGGCGTGCCGTCATGACCTTCGGGGCCATCGCCGAGGCGCTCGACATGGAGCCCTCCTCGCTCACCCGCTCACTCAGCCCGCTCCTGCGTCGGGGGCTCGTCGAGCTCGCCTCCGGGCCGGATCGTCGCGAGCGGCGTGCGCGGGTCACGCACGAGGGCAAGCGTGTGCTCGAACAGGCCCATGAACGCTGGCAGCACATCCAGGCCCGCCTCGCCGAGGACATCGGCGAGGAGGACTTCCAGAAGCTCTTGGCGCTGCTGCAGCAGGGACGGCAGCGAATCGCGAACCGAAGCGCCGCTCACCAGGAGGAATCTCGGCCATGACGACATCAACCCTGACGTTCGGCCGCCGCGCGGCACCCAGCCCCACCTTCCTCACCATCGCCGCCGGCGTGGTGATGCTGTGGCTCATCGCCATCGCAACGCTGGCGGCCGATGGCGTCTTCAACGTACCGCCCTCGGCACCGCCGGTGACAACGCTCACGGCCATGCTGTTGCCGCCGGCTGCCTTCCTCCTGTTGCTGCGGCTACGGCGCGTCCGGGAGGCGATCCTCGCCATTCATCCGGTCTGGCTGGCCGCCGTGCACGGCCTGCGCATCCTCGGCGCGGGATTCCTGTTCGTCTACGCGTTCGGCCACCTGCCGGGCCTGTTCGCGCACACTGCCGGCTGGGGCGATGTGCTCGTCGCGGTGCTCGCACCGTTTGTCGCTGCACGCCTCGCCGTTGACCCGGACTTCCTGCGCTCGCCCTGGCATCTCGGCTTCCACGCGCTTGGCTTGCTCGATTTCGCCGGCGCCGTGCTCTCGGGACTGATCGCGCGCGGTACGCTGCCACTGCTCGGCCTCTCCGAGTCGACAGCCGCCCTTGGTGCCCTGCCGCTCGCCCTTGTCCCTTGCTTCGCCGTGCCGCTCTGGATCTGCCTGCACATTGCCGCGATCGTGCAGATTCGCGACGCCCGGCGCCGCGACCGCCAGGGCGAGGATGACGTGACCGGGGACGCCTTGGCCTCCCTGTGAGCGCCGGGACCGAGGAGGCCCCATGAACCACGCGATGGAGATCCGTGCCAGCAACCTGGATGCCTCGATGCTGCACCTGCTGGTGCACTGTGGGCTGCCTATCGATGATCTGGGGACGGCCGAGGGGCGAGCGCGGGTCTGGTGGTTCGCCGCGCGCTCGGGGCGTGAGACCGTCGGCGTCATCGGCCTCGAGGAAGCCGGGGGCGACGCACTGCTGCGCTCGCTTGCCGTGCACCCCGACCATCGCGGCACTGGCCTGGGCAAAAGACTGCTCGCGCACGCGGAGCAATGGGCCCGGGAGCGGGGGATCGCGCGGCTGTATTTGCTGACAACGACCGCTGCGGCGTTCTTCTCCGCGTGCGGTTATCGGTCCCTGGCCCGGGAAGCAGCACCCACTGCGATTCGCGGGAGTGCGCAGTTCGCCGACATCTGCCCCGGATCGGCCGAGTTCATGGGCCGAACGCTATGAGGGGTCGCCCGCAACCCGGATCCGGGGCTCGCAGCGCACCGGGAAGTTCATCGACCGCGCGATGAAGCACTCGTGGTGAGCCGCCTCGTGGAGCGCGAGGGCCGAATCGGTGCGGGACGCCTCCCGGATGACGACCTCCGGATGGAGAACGACCTCGCTGAAGCGATTCTCTTCGCCACCGAGCCGCAAGGTCCCCTCGGCATGGTCAACGTAGCTCTCCACCGTGATGCCGGCATCGGCGCAGAGGTGGAGGTACCAGAGCTTGTGACAGGCCGAGAGGGCGGCGACGAGCAGGTCCTCCGGGTTCCAGCGTGCGCCGTCGCCGAGAAACTGCGGGTCGGCGGAGCCCGCGATGAGCGGCTTGCCCGCGACCTTGATCTCGTGATCGCGGCGGTACGCCCGATAGTCTCCCGTCCCTTCGCCCGTGTTGCCGGTCCACTCCACCGTGACCGCGTAGTGGTGATCCCTTGCCATACCCAAAGCCTCCGCATTGACTTCCCGGTCGTTACGTCCTCAGGGACACCAGAACGGGCGGTACGCGACTCGCAGCAGCTCCCGGCGACTGACGCCAATGTCCCGCAGCATCCGGTCATCGAGGCGAACGAGGTCCTCCCGCAACTGCCGACGCACGGCGCGCCGCCCGCGCCACGTCCTCAGGCAGCGCCTGATGGCCAAAATCCAGCCGACCTGCCTGGAGCTCCCCGTTCCCCTCGATGCCCCACACTCACATGGCCCCACCTGCTCGAACATGACGCTGCCTTCCTGCCGGCCACTTCGCCGGCATCTGCAATGGACACACCACGAAGCTAGGCCGACATCGGCTTGCCAGAAAGATCCGTTTTTGAGTAAAAGAAGGTGCCAATCGGGAGAGACCGCTCCATGGCCCATGCCTCCTATCCCCTCGCGCAGCGCTTTCAGCCCGTCCGCAGTGGGGTGCGAACGCTCCAGGATCAGCTCGTTGCCTTCCTGCGCGGCGCCGTGGCCGAGGGGACGCTGCGCCCGGGCGAGCGCCTGCCGGCCTCCCGGGAACTGGCGCGCGAGATGGGGCTATCGCGCAACACGGTGCTCGTCGCCTTCGAACGGCTCATGGCGGAGGGTTATCTCGAGTCGCGGCGTGGTGCCGGCACCTATGTAGCCGCGGGCCTGCCGGCTCCGGCCACGGCCGACTCACATGCGAGCTCTGGCGACGATGCCCCGTCACGCCGATATTCCCGCCGTGCGCAGGCCGTGCGCGAGCATAGGTCGCCGATGGTCTCCGGCAATCCGCCGGGTCCGATGACGCCGGGGCTGCCCGCCCTCGACGAATTCCCGTTCACGCAGTGGGCGCGCCTCAGCGGCCGCTACTGGCGAGGCCGCAACGCCGCCGAGCTCGCCTACACCGATCCGGCCGGACTGCCAGCGCTGCGCGCGGCCATCAGCCACTACCTGCGCGCCTACCGGGGCGTTCTCTGCGAACCCGACCAGGTGGTCGTGGTCGGTGGCACCCAGGCGGGCATCGATATCACCGCCCGGGTCTTGCTCGAGGCCGGGGAAACGGTCTGGGTCGAGGACCCGGGCTACGGCGCCTGTCAGAAGGCGCTGCTCGGCGCCGACGCGCGCCTCGCACCGGTGCCGGTGGACGAGGACGGAATCCAGGTCGAGGCCGGCGAGCAGCTCGCACCAGACGCCAGGCTCGCCTTCGTTGCGCCGGCACATCAGTATCCGACGGGCGCGGTGATGAGCCTGGAGCGCCGCCTCGCGCTCCTGGACTGGGCACGGCGCGCAGCCGCCTGGGTGCTGGAGGACGACTACGACGGGGAGTTCCGCTACGGGCGCCCGCCGATCAGCACCCTGCACGCGCTCGACCAGGGCAAGCGCGTGATCTATCTCGGCACTCTCAGCAAGGTCCTCGCGCCTGCGCTGCGAGTCGGCTACCTCATCGTGCCGCACGACCTGCACGAGACATTTGCCGCGATGAAGGCCGCCACCGACCGCCAGATGCCCATCGGCGAGCAGGCGGTCGCGGCGGAGTTCATCGCTTCCGGCCGGCTCGCAGCCCATGTACGGCGGCTTCGAACCCTATATGGTCGTCGTCGGGAAGCGCTCCGGGGCGCGTTGTCGTCGCACCTTGGCGAGCTGCTCGACATCCAGGACAGCGGAGCGGGCCTGCACTTCATGGCCCGATTCGCCAGCACGCTACCGGCGGACACGGCCATCGCCCGGGAGGCACAGCGGCGTGGGCTCGGCGTGCGTGCCCTCTCGACGTCCTCACCGCTGAAGCGCCAGCTGCAGGGACTCATCATCGGGTTCGCGAACGTACCGCAAGAGCGCGCTGACCCATGCGCGCAGATGCTCGCCGATGCCATCAAAGCCGCGCACCCCCACACGGCCCTTGCCTAAGCGTCGCAGGCGGACGACATCGCCCGCCCGGTCGATAGCGCAGGGTTCGGCGTGTTCGCCTCACCCGAGTATGTGGCTCGCAACGGCGCGCCAGCGGACCCGAGAGCCCTGGCAGGTCACGAGTGCCTTGCGTACGTCTACCCGGGCACGGATCGACGCTATCCCTGGCAGCTCTTCGAGCGGGGCGCCGAAATCTCGATCCCGCCGAGCGGGAGACTTGCGCTCGACCATGGAGAGGCGCTGGTGGACGCCGCCGTCGAAGGCCACGGCATCCTTTACGTCCAGGACTACATGGTCGAGCAGGCAATCCATGAGGGGCGACTCACGCCCATATTGCAGGCCTACTGGCCGGCACGTATGAGTGTCGCGCTCATCTACCGCGAGCCGCAGCACCTCTCCCGTCGCGTTTCCGCACTGATTGGCTTTCTCCGAGCGCATTTCCAGCCACACACGGAGGGAAACGAAGGCCCTGCCGAAGCGTGATACGCGACCCGCAAGAACCTCCCAATCCTGATCAGGACGCCCCAACGTCCGGATCTCATCTCGCCGGCGAGAGACAGCGCCGAGGCCCACGAGATCGAACCTGCCGGCATCCGCGGCATCGAGGGCCGCCACGGGCATGGCTTCGGATCTGCGCCCGGCGGATCAAGGATCCTGCTCGTTGTAGTGCCTGGCCTCGGTGAGAATCCAGTCCCGGATCGCGATGACCTCGGCGGCCGGTTCGGATTCCGCCTGAACGAGCCAGTAGGCATGCTCGGTGGACGCCGCGGGCCCGCGCCAGGCAAGCGCCTTCAGTCGCCCATCGGCCAGCATCGGCTCGACCAGCGCGCGGCGACCGAGCGCCACCCCCTGGCCTGCGATCGCGGCCTGAATGACCTGATCATACTGGTTGAAGTGGACGACACGCCTGGGTGCGTCGCGGTCGAGGCTGGCGGCGTGCAGCTGCTCACTCCATTGCAGCCACGGGCGTCCCGGATCGCCGAACTCAAGGAGGGTGAGCGCGGGCAACGTCTCGGCGTCCACCCGATCCACCGCGAGCGATGGATGGGCGACAGGGACTGTGCACTCCCCGAACAGTCGGAGCGCGCCTGGCGGGGCGTCGCGCCCCGAACAGTAGCGGATCGCGAGGTCGATGCCTGCCGCGCGCAGGTCGAGCAGCGCGTTATTCGCCTCAACGCGGACATCGATGCCAGGCAGCTCCCCTTGCAGACGACCGAGTCTTGGCAGGAGCCAAAGCCCTGAGACACCGATGCTCGCGGTAATCGTCACGCCCGCACGGGTCTTCTGGCGTCCGAGGTAAGCGACGGCGGCCTCGATCTGGCTGATCGACTGCTCCGCCACGCGGAAGAAGTGCTCGCCCGCCGGTGTCAGCGAGATTGAGCGGTGGCCGCGCTCGAGAAGCTCCACGCCAAGGTAGTCCTCGAGAGTTCGCAGCTTCCGGCTGACCGCGGACTGCGTGAGAAAGAGGTCCTCGGCGGCGAGGGTGACGCTCATGCGGCGTCCGACGGCGACGAAGCCGCGCACGGCATCGAGTGGCGGAAGGCGGACGGCGGATTTACTCATGGCAACCTTCTTCCCCGCGAAAAGCACCCGACACGACAGGGTCGCCGCTTGTTGCAGACCGGTGCCATTGGGTAAGGCAACTCACCCGGTTCGGACCGGCCCCGATGCCAGGGGCAGTGCGCCCAACAACCTACCCGGCCAGCCGTAACCTGTTCAGGCCGATCATCGTGAAATTTCGTCTGCTACCGGGTGCCCAGACGAATGCCAGCGCCCACCGTCAGATCGGGCGTGGCGACGCGGGGCGACCAGACTTGCCCCAGGGGAATGTGAGTGGCGCAAATTCCGCATTTGCCTCGATAGCGGGGTGGGGCGCGAAATCAGGCTCAGGTCGGCCGCTTTGGCGACACACTGGATCCCGTGCACCTCGCCCAAGGTCACGCGCCGCGCGCGACGGGCTCGTCTGTCGCCCCCCGGCGCCCGGTCGGATCACCGCCCACCCGCCGAGGGAGGAATAGCCGCCCTATGTACTCTTCCTTGACCCACAGCTGCATGCCGTCCCCCTGCCAGCGCCTTGGGCAATCGGTCTTCCAGGGGCTGCTCACCGGTGTTCTCTCCCTCGCCGCTTATAGGACAGCGGTGTCATTGCTCGGGGCAATGCGGACCGCCCTCACAACCGCCGCGGTGCCGGGCGTAGCGGTGCGCGGCCGCATCCTGCTTCCTGGCGAAATCCCCAGGGCCGTGGCCTGGGCAGGCCCTGGCACGACGACGCTCGGGATGCTTGTAAGCCTCCTCCCGCCGCGACCCAACAAGAGTCCCCGCTCCCGGGGCACGGCCGGGAGCACGCCGCTGGCCGCCGGAGACACAGCCGCAGCGAGGATCGAGCGATGAAGCTGGAAGAGGCCCTTCGCGCCAGGCGCTCCTGTCGCGAGTTCGCCCACGAACCCATCGAGGGCGAGTCATTGCGCCGCATTCTCAATGCCGCGTTTGGTCGCCCCAAGACGCAAGGCGCACGCCGCCACATCCCCTCGGCCGGGGAGTCTTATCCACTGCTGGCTCGGGTAGTTGCGTCGCGGGTCCTCGAGTTGCCCCGGGGCCTTTATGAGCACAACCCGGACGCGGATCGCCTGGAGCGAATCGCGCTCGCGGACCTCGGCGGGACCGAGGAGCCGCAAAAGGCCCTGGTCGGCGCCACGATCGGCCAACAGACCTGGATCGGGGACGCGGCCGCGGTAGTCGGGGTTTTCGGGGCAACGGACGGGCTCGAGGCGCGCTTCGGCTCGCAACCACCGCCGGGTCGCTGGCAGCGCTACCTGTGGATGGAGGCGGGGGCTGCGGCCCAGAACGCCGCCCTGCGCGCCGCGGAGCAGGGGGTCGGGATGACGCTTGTCGGCGGCTTTGATGATCGGGCCGTTCAGCGCCTGTTCGGGCTCGGTGACGAGCCCCTGGTCGCGACCGCGCTTCTGGTGCTTGGCCGCCCCCTCCCAGGCGGCGCCGCGGGCGGGCACAGGTGACGCGCCCGCCTTCGCGTCAGCGCTTCCACTCCCCGTAGGGATTCGGATCGTGGTGGTCGCCGGGCCCGTCGTTGGCCTAATCCAGGTCAAAGCTGGTTGGAGGTGGACCTCCCGCGCTACCGCGAGCACTCCGGCGCCTCATTTCGAAGTTTGCTCAAGGCCTCGGCACTGACGGCGCGGGGCTGGCGGAGGGCAAGCTGGCAGTTTCGTGCTCCTCGCCGGGCTGCCCCCTGGGCGGTGCTCAACTACTTGCCCGCGTAAAGCCTTCGGCAGAAACCAACCCAAGTCGCCCCGATCATGACCTTCGGCAACCTATCGACGGTCGTCATCGTGCTGCCAGTTCTGGCCGTGCTGCAGCCCGGGTAGGCAGATACATCACAACCACGCGCTATCCCTCATCGAGATGCAGCGTTGTAACCTTCGCGGACTCGCGGCGCCAGACCCGGAAATGCTCGTCCATCGCCATTCGTGCCTCCTCCGGATCCCGGTACCGTATCGCCGAGAGAATGGCGCCATAGGTTTCGCGGACGCGCTCCTCGGCGCCTGGCACCTGGCGCACATTCTCAACGCGGCGCTCGAGAACGTGTCGCAGCACGGACGCCAAGCCGTCCACCAGCAACACGATCACGGCATTATGCGAGGCCCGGGCAAGTGCCGTATGGAACCCGTGGTGGGCATCCACAACGCCTTCGCCCTCGGCTGAGCGCGTGCGCTCCAGGTACCGATTCATGGCGTCCACCTCGTCGGTGCTCGCGTGTAACGCCGCAGAGTAGGCGATCTCGCGCTCGATCATTTCCTGGGCGCGCATCAGCTCCTCCACGGAGATGTAGCCGAGTTTGAGGGCCACCTCGAAGTACATCTGCACGAACTGCGACTGGGGAAGCACTAGATACGTGCCACTGCCCTGCACGCGCTGAATGAGGCCTAGGCTTTCCAGTGCCGCCAGCCGCTCCCGCAGCGTGTGACGCTGGACCCGCAGCTGGCGCGCGAGATCGCGCTCGGTCGGCAGACGCACCCGTCCATGCGTATCCGCCTTGAGCTTGGCAATGATCTCCTCGGTCAGTCGGCGGAAAAGGGAATCGCCCTCGCGGTTGCCGTTATCCAATGTTCCCTTCCCGACACCTGAACTGACTCGAAGCGGCCCTGGCTATTGGTCATCGCTAGCAAGCGCGCTCATGGACTCCGCCAGAGCAGGGTACAGCCCGTCATAGATCCGGGCCATCCGCTGGTACTTTTCCCGGCGGTGGTCATCGGCACTCGGCAGAATGGCATCGCTCTCCGAGTGGACCGTCGGCAGCCCCGCATCCGTGACAGCCCGGAAAACCCCACCGGCGATGCCGCCGAGCAGCGCGCCCCCGAGCGCAGACGCGTCGGTGATGTGCCCGGGCGAGAGTTCGATACCGAGGATATCCGCCTTGATCTGCAGCCAGAAGCGGCTCCGGGTGCCCCCGCCGACACTGAGCATACGTTGCGGTCGCCAATGCCAGCGCTCCTCCGCACGGCGCACGATCTGGAGCAGTCCGTAGGCCGTTCCCTCGAATACCGCACGCACCATGTCCGCACGCCGGCTATCGAGCCGCAGCCCGACCCATGCACCGGAGGCGTTCGGGTCCCAGAGCGGACTCCGCTCACCGGCGAGATAGGGCAGGAAGACCACACCATTGGCTCCCGGCTCCGATTCGGCGGCAAGCTGCTCGAGCTCGGCAAGGCTGCGGAGCTCCGGCCACACCTTGCTGTGGAGCCATCCGAACGCGCCGCCTACGGTCGACATGGCGCCGTGCGCAAGCCACAGACCCGGAATGATGTGCTGGCGGTTCAGGAAGGCCGGGTCAAGGGCGGGTTCGTCCAGGCAGAACGTCACCACTCCGGACGTACCGATGGACTCGAAGGCCGTGTTGCCCTTGTTGATACCAAGCGCAAACGCCGCCGCGGCCGTATCCGCAGCGCCT
The DNA here is from genome assembly GCF_020883455.1 of Spiribacter halobius. Classification (NCBI taxonomy): domain Bacteria; kingdom Pseudomonadati; phylum Pseudomonadota; class Gammaproteobacteria; order Chromatiales; family Ectothiorhodospiraceae; genus Sediminicurvatus; species Sediminicurvatus halobius. The sequence continues at coordinate 4,058,404 of NZ_CP086615.1, forward strand.
GTGGCAACGGGCGTCCCCGCACTCAGGCCCGTTGCCCGCGCGACCGCCGCCGTCACGCCGCCCACGGCCTCCTCCGGCGGCCGCACCGGCACCATCTGCTCCCGACTGACACCGACGGCATCGAGCAGCTCAGAACGCCAGCCACACTCCGGCTCGCGAACCGACAACAATCCGGAATACGAAGCCTGGGTCGGATCGGTTGCCAGCTCCCCGGTCAGCCGTGCGGCGAGGAAGGTGTTCAGGAACCCGATGTGCCTGACCCGCGACCAGACCTGCGGTTCGTGCTCCATCACCCAGCGCAGCGTGCCGGCGGAACAGGTCGATGGGCTCATGCGGTTGCCGATGGCCTCGAACGCGGCCTCCTCCCCACCCAGCCGCTCGGCAAGACCGCGCATCATCACACTCGCACGATTGTCGAGATAGGTGATACCGAGGCGGACCGGCTCGAGCGATTCGTCCAGCAACACGGTGGTGGGGCAGGTCGTGGACATCCCGATACCCGCCACGGCCCCAACACGCTCGGCCACCTCGGAGAGCGCCTCGACGACGAGCTCCCAGTAACGCTCGAGGTCGATTTCGGCCCAGCGCGGATGGCTCGTGACCAGCGGCACCGAGCGCTGCGCCTTGGCGTGGAGGCGGCCCTCGGCGGTAAACGCGCACACCTTGACCGCGCTGGTGCCGGCGTCGATTCCGAGAAGTACCTCAGTCATGTCGTATCGCCACCTTCACCCCGTCACCGCTCTCGGCAAGCGCAAACGCTTCGCCGATATCCTGCAGTGCGAGGCGATGCGTCACCAGCTCGCCGGCCGCAATCACACCGGCCTCGATAAGGCGAAGCGAGCGCTCGTACTGCCGGCGCGTGAGCGCGCTGGCGCCGGTGACATGCAACTCGTTGTAATGGATGAGGTTCGGATCGATCGCGGCGGTTTCACCCTTGGTGAAGCCTGCGAACAAGTTTACGCGCCCCTGCTTACGCACGACCTCGAAGGCCTGGTTCACGAGTACCGGCAGACCGATAGCAACAATCGCCACGTCGGCCCCTAGGCCGTCACAATGCGCGCGCACGGCCTCGACCAAATCCTCTGAACCCGGGTCAATCACGACCTCTGCACCGAGCGAGCGTGCGAGCTCACGCCGGCGAGCGTTCGGCTCGCTGACGATCACCTGGCGCGCTCCCGCCACACGGGCAAGTTGCAGATGCATAAGACCGATCGGCCCGGCCCCCATCACGACCACGCTGTCGCCGATGCCCACCTCCGCGTTCTCCTGACCGTTCAGGCAGCAGGCGAGCGGCTCGGCGAGGGCCGCCTGCTCCCAGGACGTGCCCGGTGCGAGCTTGTAGACGTTGCCGGCGGCAACCCCAGTCGCGGGGATGCGCATGTATTCGGCGAAGGCGCCATCGTACTCGTAGCCCATGGCCGTGCGGTTCGCACAGAGATTCTCGCGCCCCTGCTTGCAGTAATCACAGCGCAGACAGGGGATTACGGGATCCATGGCGACGCCATCGCCGAGCTCGAAGCCACTGACGCCACTTCCGACGTCAATGATCTCCCCGGCAAACTCGTGACCGATGATCGATGGCGTGCGCACACCCTTGGTCTTGCGTCCGTGGAAGATCCGCAGATCGGTGCCACAAATGGTGGCCGCCCTCACCCGCAGCAGCAGCTCACCGGCGCCGGCGGTCGGGGTCTCCACCTCCGCGTAGCGAATGTCCTCCGGGGCATGGAATACCGCAGCACGCATCACCGACCCTCCCGGCGGCGCGCGGCCTGCTCCTCGTAGATGTCGAGGGCCTCGGATACGGTGGCTTCATCGTGCATGAGCGAGGCGATCGCCCGGATGACGGCGGCGGTGTCCTCGTGCTGCCACACGAAGCGCCCGTAGGTCACGCCGGCAAGGCCGACATCGAGCGCCTCGCGCGTCATCCTCAGGTAGTCCTCGAGGTTGTCCCCCATGTCACCGCCGGCCAGGGCGACCCGCGACGGGCAGGCCTCGACCACCTTGCGGAAGCTCTCGCCGGAACCCGTCCAGAGCGTCTTGATCAGGTCCACCCCCAGCTCCGCGCCCGCCCGCGCGGCGTAGGCCACTGCATCAGCGGAACTGGGATCCTTGATCATCGAGCCCTTCGGGTAGATGTGGGCGATCAGCGGCATGCCCGCGAGTGCCGCTTCGCGCGACAGGCGGCCGAGGTTCGTGAGCTGGGTCGTCTGCTCGGGGCCGCCAACAATCATCCCCACCGAGATGGCGTCGGCGCCGTAGCGCACAGCCTCGTCCACCTCCGCGACGATGGCCTCCTCGTGCGGGTGGTACTGGGTCGAGTAGGCGCTCGCCTTGAAGATCATGGAAACCTTGCCCGCGTGCGGTGGGAAGACCTTCTCGGCGATGCCCTTGTGCATGGTGACCGCCTCCGGACCACCGTCGACGACGCGATCCAGGACGCTCGAAATGTCCTCTATGCCCGGCAGGACACCACGCGTGATGGGGTGATCGACGGTGATGCCTAGCATGCGGCCAGACTTGCGGTTGAGAAGCCGGCTGAGACGAATCTGCTTGCCTACGAACATTGGTTTGTACCTCCGGTTCAGCGGCCGCCGCCATACAGGTCGAGCAGCTCAAGCGGATAGAGAGTGATGGCAGGGAAGAGCACGAGCAGCAGTACGGCGAAGCCGAGCACGCCCATGAGCGGCAGCGAGGCACGGATCACCGACTCGATCCGCATGTTCGCCACCTGCGCCGCCGTAAACAGACACACACCTACGGGCGGTGTGATGAGTCCCAGGCCGAGCGCGATAACGGTCACCACGAGGAAATGGATCGGATCGACACCGACCTGCTCGGCGCCCGGGAGAAGAATCGGAATGAGCACGAAGAGCGCCGCAATGGCGTCCATGAACATCCCGACGATCACGAGGAAGGCGAAGATCAGCAACAGAGCGATGCGCGGATCCTCGGTCACCGTGGCCAGCACCGAGGCCACCTGGGCAGGCAGCCCATCGAAAGTGAACACCCAGGCCGCAATCTTTGCGGTGGCCGCGATGAACAGGATCGTGCCGCTCAGCTTCGCGGTGGCGAAGAGATAGCGCGGTATGTCCCGCCAGCGCAGCTCCCGGAAGACGTAGATCGACAGGAACAGAGTGTAGAGGACCGCCACGCCTGCCGCCTCGGTGGGTGTGAACAGGCCGCCGACGATGCCGTAGAGCAGAATCACGGGCGTCATCAGCGCGGGCAGCCCCTCAACCGCGCTCGCCAGCAACTCGCGCCCGGTGAAGCGCACGGTCTCCAGCTCGGTACGCCGGGCATAGAGATGGTTGTAGCCCATGAACAGAAGCGCGACGAACACGCCGGGTACCAGGCCCGCGATCAGCAGCACGCCGATCGACTCACCGGCTACCGAGCCGGCGATGATCATCAGGATCGACGGCGGAATGATCGTGGCGAGCACGCTCGTGGTCAGCGTCAGTGCGACCGCGTAACCCCGGGAATAGCCGTGCTGGACCATCGCCGAGATTTCCACGCGACCGAGAGAGGCGATGTCCGCGACCGACGACCCCGAGATCCCGCCGAAGATGACCGAGGTCACCACGTTCACATGGCCGAGGCCCCCGGGGAGCCAGCCGACAACGGCGTTGGCGAAACGGAATATCCGCGCCGCGGTGCCGCCGTGCTCCATCAGCAGCCCCACGAGGATGAACAGTGGCACGGCGACGAGAAGAAAGGAGTTCATGCCCGAGAACATCGTCTGGGGCACCAGACTCATCGGCATCGGCGTGAACAGCGCGAGCGTCGCCACCCCGGAGATGCCGAGACTGACGGCCAGCGGGACGCCGAGCAGCGAGAGCACGAAGAACCCGAGCAACAGGAACAGGCTCATGCTCATCCCTCGGTCTCCTCCTCGCCCTCAATGCGCCGACGATGCACAAGCAGCGACTCCGTCACTGCGAGGATGCCGACGACGCCTGCCACGGGCACGGCAAGCCCGACGATCCACATCGGCATCGGAAGGGCCGTAGCAGTCTGGCCGCTATTGAACTGACGGATCAGCAGGCCACTGCCCTGAACCAGTAGAAAGGCGAAGAAGCCGACGCTGGCGACGCTGTATAGCCCGACCGCCAGGAACCGTCGCAGCGGCTGCGGCAGAAAGAGCACGAACATCGACACACGCGCCGACGAGGCGTCACGGAACCCGATGCCCATACCGAGAAAGACCAGCCAGATGAAGAAGTACCGGGTCGCCTCCTCGGTCCACGCCGACGAGATGCCGAGCCAGCGGCTGGCCACCTGTACCGCGACGCTGACGATCAACATCGCCACGGCCACGGTCGCCAGCGCGTCAGGCAAATGGTTGATGCGCTGCAGCCATCGTGTTGGGGCGCTGAGCCGGCGTCGATGAGCGGTCAGCGCCGCGCTCTGCTCGGCCGAATCCCGGGGCTCACTCATGACGGGCTCCGCACGAGTTGGACAGGTAAGTGTCAGGCAGAGACCGGCGCGGCGGATGGCCGCGCCGGCATTGGGACCGGGAGTCAGTCCTTGCCCACGAACTCGAGCGTGCGCTCGAAGAACGCCTCGTCCTCCACGAGCTCCGCGAACGTGGGGTACAGCGGCGCTGCCACATCCACGAACATCTGCTGCTGTTCGTCGGTGAGCTCGTAGACCTCCATACCGTTCTCACGCAGCGTGGCCAGAGCCTCGTCGTGCTCGGCGGCATCGAACTCGAGCTTCCACTGCAGCGTCTCGTTCGCGGCCTCGCGGATAGCGGTGCGCTGCTCTTCGCTCAGGCCCGACCAGCGGCCCTGATTCACCCCGAGCACCCAGGCGTCCGCCATGTGGTTGGACAGCGTGATGTAGTCCTGAACCTCGTAGAATTTCGCGGCGACCGGGATATTGACGGGGTTCTCCTGACCGTCGATCACGCCGACCTGGAGGGCGTTGTAGACCTCGCTGAAGGCCATCGGCGTCGGCGCGGCACCGGTTGCCTCGAAGAACTCCACCCAGAGGGGGTTGTTCGGCACCCGGAACTTCAGCCCCTCCATGTCCGAGGGCTCCTGGATCTCGCGCACGGAATTGGTGATCTGGCGGAAGGGTCGCGGCCACATGTCAATGCCGACGATATCGAGCCGCTCCAGATCACCGAGCAGCTCTCCCCCCAGATCGCTGTCCAGATAGTTCACGATCTGTTCGGTGTCATCGAACAGGTAGGGCACGGAAATGGCGGTGAACTTGGGGTTGAAGCTGGCGTATAGCGAGCTCGAGAGCAGCAGCATGTCGAGCGACCCCGACCCCAGCTGGTTGACGCCCGCCGGCGGGTCGCCGCCGTAGAGCGTGCCGTTCGGAAACACCCGGACGTCGATGGAGCCGTTGGTCTTCTCCTCGACCAGCTCGGCGAAATGGTTGCCCGCCCGGGTGATCGAGGACGACTCCGGGTCAGGCGTGGACAGGGTCAGTGTCGTCTGCGCCGCAGCGCCAAGGGACATGACGGACAGGGCCGCGGCAAGGGCCCCGCTGATAACAGGCGTCGATCGCATGGTCTCTCCTCCTGCGATGTCGTTAGCTCAAGACCACCTAATTGGTGGTACCAATATGAGTAGCAGCAACGAGGGCGGCCTTCAAGTGGTCCAACCTTTGGTGCGACGGGCGGAGGATGAGTGGCCAGGTCAGGACTGCGGGCTGCAGAAGGGAAGCAAGTGCGTCGGTTCGCTGACTGGGGAGGTGGCGTCGTTGGAGTTATCGTTTCCGACTACGCCGCTATCCGGGCGCTCCTGCGGTCACCACCAGCGCAAGGCCACTGGAGATCGTTGATTGATCCCCCTCCCGCAGGATTCCGGACCGCCGGCAGCTGTAAAACCGGCCATGTTCTACGGCCCGCACCGCGCATGGTCATGCCGGGAAGGGGCGGCGCGCTTTACCGAGTGGCTGATCGCCTTTGCGCTCAAGTACCTCTGCTGATTTCTTGAAATAAGAACCGAGACATTGTCAGCCGCCAACCCGCGCGGTTGTCTGGTCAAACCTTCGCCATTTTGAAATGAAGTTCCAAACAGTCTGAGTCCTATTCCAAAACCCAACAAAACCAAGGAAATACAGCACTGGGAACTCGAGCTCAGCAAACCGGCATGCCGCTAACTAGCGCTCCTCCGGCGACTTCCAAGAGCGAAACCGCTCAAGCGCGTCCGTTCCGCCAGCCAGCGCCCTCGCATGCCGCAGCCGCTCAAGCAGCACGGTACGCTCTTCGTCCGGTAGCCCGGCCACCCTGCGCTCAGCGTCTGCGAAAAACTCCGCAAGCCTCGTCGCCTCCGCCCAGGCCTCGACAATACCCATCAGTTCCTCGCGGCTCTCCTTGATTGCATGCTGCCGCCGGCGCTCCGCCTCCTCCTCTTGCCACTTCTTCCACTGCGCCTCTCGCTTCTCACGTTCTAGCGCCGCCTCCCGCTCAGCCACCTCTACGAGCTCCGCAATCGTCGGCGCTGCCCCCTCTAATTCACGGACCACCGATTCGAGCCTGCCCGCCAGCTCGCCGGGCTTCACCTCACGCCACTGCTTGACCCACTTCGTGCCCGGATACGGCGAGTACGCCTGCAGGCACAGCCGCCCGCTCGGACGATCCCGGGTGGTCGTCCACGAGTAGCCAGGCCCATACGCGCGCCGGCGCGTCGCCGCGATTTCCGTCACCGGCACGTAACGGCCGTTCACGTAGCGCACCTCTACCGACTCGCTCAGCTCGAACAGCGTCAAGCCGATGGCAACCGTTCCGACGTAGGCGACTGTCGCGCGATCAGGACGCCACGGCTCCCGGTGCCACTCCCGACGTTCCTTCTCCCGCTCATCGAATCCCACGCAATGGAGTTGTTCGCCTGCAGGCGCTAGCGTTACGCGATGGCCGCGCGCCTCGAGGTGCTGGTACAGCCTGTTCGCAAGCCCGAGGGCGCGCTCCAGCGTCTCCTTGGAGACGTAGAGATCCATCAGGAGGCGCTTGTAGGGCCGGAAGTATCCCTCCTCATTACTGCGTGTCTTGAGAAAATGCGCCTCCGCGCCGGCAAGCAACCGATGGTTGCTGCTGGCTGGGGTACCCCGCCGCATCGTCCGCCTGCGCGGTGGGTGCTTAGGAGCCTTCGGTAGTGGCTGCGGATTCCACGATCCTTCGCCCTCCCGCGACCACACCACCTCGTCGCCTGGACGCGCGGCGGGCAGCGCCGGGCGCGGGCTCGGCTTGCCGGCGGCGAGCTTTGCCCAGTGGCCGCGCGGCGGACGCGGGACATTGAGTGCTGCACACACACGTGCGAGGAACGATGAAGAGACGTCATAGCGCGCCGCCACCTTCGTCATCGGTTCCGCCCATACCTCCTCGTACAGTTGCTCCCGGGTCACCGCCATCGCACCGGCTCCTCTGCGTACCGCCACGAACCCATGCTCCGCCTGCGGCAATCATGGCCCAACGGGACCTCCTCCCGCTCCCGTGTCGATCTGGTCGCGTGTGTGAGCAGCGGACGGGTACCTATGCAGGCAGTCTGGTGAGGCAACTTTCCGAATACCCTCGGGAACACGCGACTTCAGCGGAGGCTCGAACGCAGTTGCGAGGGGGATAACCCATATCCTGCGCGGAAGTGGCGTGAGAAGTGAGCGCCGTCCGAAAAGCCACAGTCGTTCGCAATGGTCCCGACCGAGAGCTCCGTATGCCGGAGCAACCAGGCACCGTAGCGCAACCGTAGCGAGCGGTAGTAGCTCCCCGGCGTTGTGTTGAGTTGCTCCCTGAAACGGCGCTCGAGTTGCCGCAGACTGACGTCAACGTGCCGGGCAATCTGTCGCGTGGTGATCGGCTCGTTAAGGCTCTGCTCCATGAGGTGCGCGGCGCGGCGAACGCAGTCATCGCGAACGCCACTCAGGTCGCTGTAGAAGTGCGCCTGCGGATAGGTCGCGGGGCGCATCTCCTGGAGCATCATGTGGCGGATCACCTGCTGTGCCGGCTCGGATCCGCAGTGCCGCGTTATTAGGTGCAATGCCAGGTCTGCGGCGCCGGCGGATCCCGCGCAGGTGATGCGCGAGCCGCCATCCAGGAAGATCTGATCAGGCACTGCGTCAATGGTCGGAAACTGATCCCGGAATGCGTCGTACACGTTCCAGTGCACGCAGGCGCGATAGCCGTGCATCAATCCGGCGCGCGCAATGTCGAACGTCCCGGTGCACACCCCGATGAGCGGGACACTGGCGCTCACGGCGTCCTGCAGGAAGGTTGCGAGCTCCGGATCCTCACGGTTATCGAGGTATCCATTGCCACCACACACGGCAACATAGTCAAAGCGCCCCGGCTCGCTCATCGGCTCATCCGGGGTGGCGAGCAACCCGCAGCTCGCGCGCACCGGCCCGTCCCCCATCACCTTCCAAGCACAGCGCAGCTGGCGGCTTCGCCCGCCGCGGTCGGCGGCGAGGCGCAGCGCATCGATGAACGAGGAGAAGGCGTTGAGCGTGAACTTCTCCCTCAGTACGAAACCGACCTTCAAGCGGGCCGCTTCGGGCAGAGGGGCCTCCGGAGCGCTCTCCGGCGAGACGTTTCTGTGCAGGCTCATGACGCAAATCTTCTCATGCCATGCCCCTCCAGGCACTAACCTAGGGATGCACGCACCCAGGGTCCGGTCGGACCCGACTACACAAGCACGAGCAGGAGGGGAGCGCGATGCAACGACCTCACACCCGAGCGGCCATTCTTGGCCTGGGCATTGTCTGCAGTCTGGCGGCGGCCGTTGGTACGGCGAGCGCCCAAACCGTGGAGTTCCGCGCCAACACGATCGGCAACAAGGACAGCATTGCCTACGCCGGCCTTGAACGCTTCAAGGAGCTTGTGGAGTCCCGTTCCGATGGTGACATCCGTCTACGGCTATTCGACTCCGGGGCTCTCGGCGACCAGGTCAGCGGCATCGAGAGCATGCAGTCCGGAACGCTCGCCATTGCGACCGTGGAGACGCCGATCACGGAGGTGGACCCGCTGCTCGGGGTCACCGCTCTACCCTACATCTTCCGCGACCGCGAGCACGTTGCGGCCGTGCTGAACGGCCCCGTGGGAGATCTGTTTGAGCGCCGTCTTGCCGACGAGGGGCTCAGAGTGCTTGGCTTCATGGAGGGTGGCTTCCGCCAGATCACCAACAACACTCGCCCAATCAACGTTCCCGAGGACCTCGAGGGGATCAAGATGCGCACGCCGGACAGCGCATTGCGCGTCAAGATCTTCAACCACTACGGAGCCAATGCTTCGCCGTTACCGTTCACCGAACTCTACTCCGCACTGCAGACCGGAGTCTTCGATGGCCAGGAGAACCCGGTGATCTGGGCGAAGTCCAGCCGCTTCTACGAGGTTCAGGACTATCTCTCCATTACCAACCATCTCTACACCGTCACGTACCTGCTGATGAGCGAGGAGAAGTTCCAGGAGCTCTCCGAAACACAGCAGCTGCTGGTCCAGCAAGCCGGTGCTGAGGCCGCGGGCCACACCACCGAGGTCGGTCGACGTGCCGACTCGGAGATCATCGGCTTCCTCGAGGAGCAGGGCATGGAAATCAACGAGGCCGACTCCGAAGCCTTTGCGAGCGCCTCGCGACCACTGTGGGATGAGTGGGCTGCGGAGCAGGATAACCCTGACCTCGCCCGCGGTCTGATTCACGTCATCAGCACGGCAGGAACGCCCGCCGAGTAGGAGTTCAGGACCCTCATGCGCGCACTCGACCGCACCATCAACGCCCTACTGGCGCTGATACTGCTTGCGCTCGTGGGGGTCGCCTTCACAGCGGTGGTCTTCCGCTACGTTCTCGGATCGGCGCTGTCCTGGTCTTTCGAGGCGTCGCTGATTCTGCTGACCTACCTGACCTTCCTGGGCGCTTTCGCCGCCTTGCGGCAGGGCGCCCACCTTCAGGTGCTTGTCCTGGTTGCCGCACTGCCATTGCCGCTTAGAGGTGCGGCGTTCGTCGCCACGCACCTGATCGTTCTCGGCATATGCGTCGTGATGACCGTATGGGGAACCGAGCAGACGCTGCGGTTCGCCGGCGACACCACGACCATGCTGAATCTGCCGCGGGGGCCCATCTACGCGATCGTGCCGTTGAGCGGTCTCGCGATGGGAATAGAGACCTTTGTCCGGCTTTTCCAGGGACTGCAGCGGCTCGCCCGCGGCGAGTCCCCGGATCCGGCTTTGGAAGAGCCGCAACCGGGGCAGGAGCTCTAGCGCGATGACGCTAGCCTGGGTCCTGCTGCTCCTCCTCGGCATGATCGGCCTCGGCGTGCCCATCGCGTTCGCGCTGGTCGGTGTCTCCATCACCATCCTGGCGCTCGCGGACGTCGACATGATTGTCGTCGCCCAGCGCCTCTACCGGGGCGTGCAGAGCTTCCCCCTGGTTGCGGTGCCGCTATTCATCCTCGCCGGACAGGTGATGAATCGCAGCGGCATCTCCGGCCATCTGGTGGACTTCGCCCGCACCCTCGTGGGTCAGATGCGTGGCGGGCTCGCCGCGGTGAACATCGTGACCAGCATGCTGTTCGCCGGCATGAGCGGCACCTCGATGTCGGACACCGCGGCCGTTGGCGGGATCATGATTCCATCCATGATCCGGCGCGGGTTTGATCGCGCGTTCTCGGCAGCGGTGACGGCCGCCTCCTCCACCATCGGCATCATCATTCCTCCGAGCGTGCCCATGGTGATCCTCGCCGCCTACATGGGGGCATCAACTGGGGCGCTGTTCGCGGCCGGATTGATCCCAGGCCTGCTGCTCGGCCTCGGTCTCATCCTTATGGCGTGGCTGGTCTCGCGCCGGCGTGGCTACCCGGCGGAGGCGGCATTCAACCTCGGTGCACTCGCCCGCGCACTGGTCAAGGCAGCCCCGGCGCTACTCATGCCCCTCATCATCCTGGGCGGCATCCTCGGCGGCGTGTTCACGCCAACCGAGGCCTCTGCCGTGGCGGTGGTCTATGGCATCGCCGTCAGCGTCTTCTACTACCGCACACTCGGCCTGCGGGACCTCTACGCGGTGTTCGTCGAGAGCGCCGTGCTTAGCGGCGCGGTCATGCTGGTCACCGCAACGGCCCATGTCATGGGTTACACGTTTACCTATGAGCAGCTCGCCGACGCGGTGCTCGGCCCGATCGCCGAGAGCGATCTCGGCCCGACTGCGTTCCTCGCGGTCGCGAGCATAGTGTTCATCATCGCCGGTACATTCCTCGACGGCATCGCGATGATGTTCATCATCGTGCCGCTGTTCCTGCCCATCATCGAGGTGCTCGGCATCGACCCCGTGCACTTCGCGATGGTGGTCATCATCTGCTGGGGCATCGGACAGCAGACACCCCCGGTGGGTGCAGCGCTATTCATCACCAGTGTCATTGCACGGGTGGACCTGATTTCGCTGACGCGCGCGAACCTGCCGTTCATGTTCGTGATGCTCGTCATCCTCGCGCTGGTCATCGTGTTCCCCGAGATCATGGTGCTCTGGGCGCCAGGCCTATTCGGGCTCTGACGAGAGAAGCGCACATTACTTGCCCGCCGTGACCGAGTACCGGCGTAGCCACACCCCGGACCTGACTACTAGAAGGCATCTCCATGAAGCGCACACCGTTCATCGACGTCATCTACACGCACACCGAAGGCGAACCCACCTGCATCGTTCACTCCGGTGTGGCCTATCCGCCCGACACAAGCATCATCGAGAAGCGTGAGCATCTCCGGACACATTACGACTGGCTGCGCCAGGGGCTGATGCGCGAGCCGCGCGGGCATCACCACATGTTCGGTGTCTTCCTGACGCCGCCCTCGGGCCCGGACACCGACGCCGGCATGATCTGGATGGACGGTGACCGGTTCGTGGACATGTGCGGGCACGGCACGATCGCGCTGTCGATGGCAATCGTCGCGCATGGCCTCATCCCGAGGGCAGTGGACACGGGAGAGATCCGATATGAGACGACGGCAGGCCCGGTGACCGCTGAGGTCATGCGCCGCGGTGATGACGTCGAGCGCACACGCTTCCAGAACGTACCGGCGTTCGTGGAAGCACAGGATGTGCCGCTGGAGTTGCCCGAATTCGGGACGCTCAAGGCCGACATCGTCTTCGGAGGAAACTACTTCGGCATCATCAAGTGGCCGAAAGACCGACTCGCCATCGGGCCGGACACCGGCACGCGCTTCTCGGAGCTTGGCCGACTCGCAAAGCAGCAGCTCAACGAGCGCGTTCGCGTGCGCCACCCGGAGAACCCGAACATCGATCACATCAACTTCGTGACCTTCTGGCACGAGCCGGATCGCAGCGACTCACTGTACCGGAACGTGCACGTGTTCTCGGACGGGAAGTGTGATCGCTCGCCCGGCGGGACGGGCACCAGCGCCATGATGGCCATGTTCGAGGCCCGCGGGGAGCTCGGCCTGAACCAGCCGATTCGATCCGAAGGGTTGCTCGGAAGCGGACAGTTTGAGGGTTGCCTGGTCGGCGAAACACGGGTTGGCGATCGCCGTGCCGTGGTGCCAACAGTGGCGGGCACGGCCCATACCATCGGTTACGCGAAGTGGCTGCTCGACAGTGATGACCCGCTGCGCAACGGCTTCACGATCCGTTGAGCCATGCGCCAAGCGGTTACCACCGACCTGCCTTCGTGGCACGCAGCGTCAAGGGCTTCACCACAAGGGATACCATTCGATTGCGCGTCACAAGACAGTGTCGAGTCGAGGGACATCGGACAGCGACGGCCACTCAGGGTAGGCGCATCGACACAGATCATTAAGACCATCATCTCGGCCCCACTGGTCTTGAATCAATGCGCGCTCCAGCCGGACAGGAACGCCCGTCGCTCCGCCAGACACTAGCTCGCCGTATCGCTCATTTCCTTCGCGACGGACACTAGATGCTGCACCACAGGGTTCGCTGATTGGCTGATCCATACAACCTCCGTCGACAGCCGCCGCTCCAGGCCCTGGAGCGTCAGCACGCGGACACCGGGGCGACGATGGTTGAGCTCCCGCTCGGGGTAGATGCTTACGCCAACTCTCGCAGCAACGAGTCCGAAGATACTGTCGGTACTCCCCGTCTCGTAGACCACGCGCGGTAGAAAACCGGCCTCCAAACATAGCGCATGAATGTGGGGATTGAAGTGGCGCCATGCGCTTGAATCACCCAGCACGAACGACTCATTCTGCAGTGCGGACAGGGGGATGCTGTCCCGCGACGCCAGCGGGTGGCTGTCCGGCACCACGGCGACATAGCGGTCCTGTTGCACGGGAAAGTGACTGAAGACGTCTCCGGGAACCGGGCTCGTCAGAAAGCCGATATCGATTCGGCCCTCACGAAGATCATCAAGCTGCTCATGCGAATTTCGTCGCAGCAGCTCGATATTCGCGCCCTGGACCCGACTATGGAAAGCGGCCAGGATTCCCGGTAATCGGCCGCTGATCGCGAAGTCGGTATAACCAACCACGACCCGGCCGAGCTCACCCTTGCTTGCCTGGATCGCTCGCGCCTCGGCATCGTCCATGGTCCGCCCCGCCTCACGGCAGCCCTCGAGAAACGCCCACCCGGCGGCGGTGAGCTCGACGTGGCGTCGTGTCCGCGCCAGCAGCGTAACCTCCAGCTTGTCCTCAAGTTTCTTAATGGCACGGCTGAGCGCTGGCTGCGCGACGTGGAGCCGGCGCGCGGCTTCGCGAAAATGAAGCGTCTCCGCGACAACCATGAAATACCGGATGTGTGGCTGAAGATGCCAAGCCATATTGATACGCCGGAAGCATCAAAAGATTACCGATTGATATTTTACAGGTGAGACACCCTGTGCCTAGCTGTACGCAGGCGGCACGCAAACGATGCCGCCGCGACAACAGCGCGCTACCGGAGGAGGTAGAACCCCCATGCGAATCCGTCACACAGTCAGGACTGGGGCGCTGGCTTCAGTCCTCAGTCTCGCCACGTTTCCCGCCTATGCCGCCGAGCCCGAGGTCACGCTGGACCTAGGCTACGCGTCGGCAGAGAGCGGTACCTACCATGTGCTCGCGACCGAGTTCGAGAAGCACGCCGAAGAGCTCACCAACGGCACTGTCGATGTGAAGCTTCGCTGCTGCACCCAGCTTTCCACCGAGGATGAAGCCTTCCGCGGGTTACAGCTCGGAACGCTGGACATGTATATCATCACGCACAGCAACGTCTCCCCGCACTACGAACCCATGGACGTATTCACGCTCCCCTACGTTTTTGAGGATCGGGAGCACGGCCGCCGGGTCGTGGACGGCCAGATCGGAGACGCTTTTGTCGAGCAGCTCTACGAGGACACAGGCATTCACCTGCTGGCCTGGGGCGCGCTCCTGCAGCGGGACTTCTACAACACCGAGCGGCCGATCAACGAGCCCGCGGACATGGACGGCCTCAAGATCCGGGTGCCGCGCAACGAGGTAATGATCGCCACGCACGAGGCCTTCGGCGCCTCGCCCACGCCACTGGCTTGGTCTGAGACGGCGGCAGCGCTGCAGACCGGAACGGTACAGGGCGGTGATAACGGCACCACGCTGATCAAGTCCCAGAAGTTCTACGAACTCGCGGACCACCTCGCGATCCTTGGCCATTTCAGCTACTTCAATCCGATTTTCGCGAGCGACCGTGCGCTCAGCCAGCTAAGCGACGAGCAGCGTGAGGCGATCATGGAAGCGGGTCGCAGGGCGAGTGAATCGCATGCCGAGATCATGACCCAGCGCGTCGAGGAGGTCCGGGCATTCCTTGGTGACGAGGGCGAAATGCAGGTCACTCGTCCGGATCGCGCGCCCTTTATCCAGCTCGCACAGGAAGTACAGGACCGGTTCGCGGCCCAGAAAGGTGAGGCTTTCCAGAACTTGCTGGAACGGGTTCGGGACGCGGCCGACAACTGACACGCCTGCCCGGGGGCGACGCGCATCGCCCCCGGGATCCCCACGCTGAATGGGCCATTGAATGATGTCGCGCAAGATCTGGCGCACCGTCGAGGCGCGCTTCGAGGAAGTCCTCTGCGCACTCGCCCTCGCTGTCACGGCTTCGTGCATCCTCACGCAGGTCGTGATGCGGGTGATCGTCTCCGAGGCTGCCCCATGGGCCGAGGAAGCCGCTGTCTACGGCATGGTCCTCGCCATCTACATGGGAGCGTCACTCGGTGTTAGGGAAAGGGCGCACCTGAGAGTGCTCCTAATGGTCAATGCGCTACCTCATCGACTGAGGGTCGCATCCATCGTCCTGGCCGACGTGATCTGGCTTGCGTTCCTTCTTGTTCTGCTCTGGCAGTTCGCAATCTTCCTCGAGCTCGCTTTCTCAAGACCCTACATAACACCCGGACTTGGCGTGCCGAAGGTGTGGTTCCAGCTCTTCGTGCCAGCCGGGCTCGGCCTGATGATCGTGCGCATGGCCCAGGTCTACTACCGCTGGCTGATTCGCGGTGACGGGGAACTTCCGCTATGAATGGCCCCCTTGTCATGGCTGTCCTGTTCGTCGGTTGCCTCGCCATCGGCGTCCCCGTCCCGTTCGCCGCGGGGCTTGCGACGATCTGCGGCCTGCTGATTGCCGACATACCACTGACGCTGCTGGCGCAATCCGCTTTCACCGCCTTCGAGCCCTTTCCGCTCACGACGATTCCCATGTTCATCCTCGCCGGACAGCTCATGGAGAAAGGCGGGATGTCCGATCGACTCATCGAGATCGCAAAGCGCCTGGTGGGCGCTTACCGCGGCGGGCTGGGGCTTGTCACGGTCGTCGCCTCCATGTTCTTTGCCGCCCTCTCGGGGTCCGGGCCCGCAACGACCGCGGCGGTCGGCTCCGTGACGATTCCCGCCATGATCAAGGAGGAGTACTCGGCGCGATTCGGCGGCGCCCTGGCCGCCGCCGGCGGGGCCATCGGCAGCATCATTCCGCCGAGCAATCTGCTGATCATCTACGCGCTCGTCAGCGATACCTCCATTCCACGCCTGTTCCTCGCCGGCATCGTGCCCGGCGTGGTTGTCGGACTGCTGCTGCTCGTGGCGGCCTACGCAATCGCTCGATACAAGGGCTTTGGCGAGAAGACCGAGCCGTTCACATGGGGGCCACTACTGCGCGCAGCATGGGACGGTAAATGGGCGATCGGCGCGCCGATCATCGTGCTCGGCGGCATCTACGCGGGCATATTCACCCCTTCCGAAGCTGCTGGCGTCGCCGTTTTCTATGGTCTTTTCGTCGGGCTGTTCGTCTACCGAGGGCTGACCCTGGGCAAGATCATGGAATCGGCCCGTTTCACGGCGATCACCATTGGCACCGTCCTGATCATTCTCGGCACGACGAAGGCCTTCGGGCAGCTCGTCACCGTCTATGACATCCCCTCGGATATGGCTGCCCTTTTCGCCCCGATCATGGAGCACGCATGGTTGGTGCTGATCTGCATCGCGATTTTCTACGTGCTGGTGGGAATGTGGCTGGAATCGATACCGCAGATCATCATCTTTACGGCCGTATTCCTGCCGATCGCACAGCAACTGGGCGTCGATCCAGTGCTGTTCGGCATCATCACAGTGATGACCTGTGAGATCGGTTTCCTCACGCCTCCGATCGGCGTGAATCTGTTCGTTGCCTCGAAGATCGCCAACGTCACTCTCGAGGACATATCCGCCGCGGCACTGCCCTTGCTCATACCGTACGTAATCGTCCTCTTGATGATGATCCTGATTCCGGAGTGGGTCACGTTCCTCCCGGATCTACGTTACGGCGAGTGATAGCGGATCGGGTATGTCGATGCTGCGATTCCCAGAAGGCAAACACCAATTGCAATCCGCTTTGGAGCCCTGAGGATGACTGTCCACTCATTCCGCGATAGCTGTCTCATTCATGGCGGCCCGATCCACACGATGGCTGATGATCGGTCGCAGGCCGAGGCAGTACTGATCAAAGACGGGGTCATCGATTATGTGGGCTCGCTCCGCGAGGCCCGGCGCCGCGCCCCGAAAGACACCGCCTCCGTTAACCTAAAGGGACGCACGGCTCTTCCGGGGTTCATTGAATCCCACACGCACCCGTTCGCGTTCGGGAAGGCGCTGGAGCAGGTGGACTGCAGGCACTGCCGTTCGATCGATGACATCGTGGCCGCGCTACGGGAGAGAGCTGAGGCGACGCCCGAGGGTGAGTGGGTGCTGGGCTGCACATACGATGACATGCTTCTGGCCGAGCGTCGGCATCCCACACGGCAGGACTTGGACCGCGTCAGTGAACGGCACCCGATTCTGCTGATGCACATTTCGGTACACGCCGCCGCGGTGAACACCCAGGCCCTGCGTATCGCAGGTGTCACCGCCGATACGCCGGATCCTGGCGATGGACGACTCGAGCGAGAGGCGGATGGCACCCCGAATGGGGTTCTCTGGGAGTGGGCGCAGAAGCTCTTTACCCGGCATCTGCCCGCGCCGACGGCGGACGACATGCGCCGCCAACTGCGTAATGCCTCGAACCAATACATCGCAGCGGGCGTTACTTCGGCGGTTGAGGCCGCGCTCGGCCTCGCCGGCGGCGGCACGCTGGAGGCCGATGCTGCTGCCCTCGCGGCCCAGGAGCCATGGCTGCCTCTTCGCCTCGGTGTGGCGATCACGCATCCGCTTTGGCAGGAGCTGAAGGCGGGCAGCGGGCCCGGGCTTGAATGGGGTGGAGATCCGCAACGATCCCGCCCGCTAGCCGTCAAACTCTTCCAAGACGGATCGATTCAGCTCGGCACCGCAGCCTTGCGCGAGCCCTACTACAGGCAATCTGAGGATGCTCGGCATCATCTGATATGGGCACAGACCGAGCTGATGAGCTTCGTCCAAGAGGCACACACTGCCGGGTGGCAGGTCTGGACCCACGCGAACGGCGACTACGCCATCGACTCCGTGATCAATGCCTACGCCACGGTCGGCGGCAACGGCACCGCGCGGCGCCTTCGGCATCGGATAGAGCACTGCCAGCTTGCCAACGACGAGCAACTCGATCGCATCGCCCAACTGGGCTTGGGCGTTTCCTTCTTCGCCGCCCACGTCTGGCAGTGGGGCGACCGGCACCGGGACGTATTCATTGGCCCGGAGCGGGCAAGTCGCATGGACCCGCTGCGCTCCGCGCAGCGCAGGGGCATTCGCTTTGGTCTGCATAACGACACGCCGGTTACTCCGATCGATCCACTGCTGTCCATTTCGACGGCCGCGACACGGCTAACCTCCAGCGGCGAGCAGCTCGGTGAGGACGAGACGGTCTCCGTCCGCCACGCCCTTCGTGCGATGACGCTCGACAGCGCCTGGCTGGCACACGAGGAAAACGAAAAGGGGTCGCTTGAGGTTGGCAAGCTAGGCGACGTCGTCATTCTGGGGGCGGATCCGCTTGAGGTCAGCCCAGACGAAATCCGTCGAATCCCCGTAGAGGCAACTCTCGTCGGTGGCACACCGGTGTATCTCCGGCAAAACGGCGGAGGCATCTATGACTGACCAGCTCAGGATCGACGGGGCTCGCCTTTGGCGTCGAATCATGGATATGGCGGAGATCGGCGCAACGCCCGGCGGCGGAAGCTGCCGTGTTGCCCTCACCGAGGAGGATGCCGAGGGCCGTGCCCTGCTGTGTCGGTGGTGTGAGGGGCTCGGTCTTCGAATCACCAAGGACCGAATGGGCAACATCTTCGCGCGGCGTCCCGGGACAGACGGAGATCGCGATCCAGTAGCGTTCGGCAGCCATCTCGATACCCAGCCCCATGGCGGCCGGTTCGACGGCGTGTTCGGGGTGCTGGCCGGCCTGGAGGTCATCGAGACGCTCTCGGACCAGGACGTGCAGACACGGGCACCGCTTGAGCTCTGCGTGTGGAGTAACGAGGAGGGCGCACGCTTTGCTCCGCCAATGCTCGCCTCCGGCGTGTTTGCCGGCAGCTATGAGCTGGACTTCGCGCTCTCCCGCACGGACAACGACGGAGTCACACTCGATCAGGCGCTAGAGCAGATCGGCGCCAGAGGCGAGCGCGTCTGCGGCGATCACCGCCTGGCGGCATTTATCGAACCCCATATCGAACAGGGCCCGATCCTTGAGCGCGAGGGGCTCAAGGTCGGTGTGGTCACCGGAGTTCAAGGCTCTCGCTGGTTCCGGGTCTCGTTCACCGGGCAGGACGCCCACACAGGTGCAACACCGATGCCCGGGCGCCGTGACGCGCTCGTCGGAGCAGCCCGTTTCGTCGTGGCGATGCAGGAGCTCGCACTCGCGCAAGCGCCCCACGCTGTTGCGACCATCGGTCACATCGACAACCAACCCAACTCCCACAACACGATACCCGGGCACGTCACCGTGACCGTGGACATGCGCCACCCCGACGCAGAAGTGCTCGACGCGATGGAAGCTGAGCTTCGCAGCGCGGCCGAGACACTCGCGGCGGGCGAGAATCTCGAACACGGGATCGAGCGTATCGCCAACACACCGCCAGTCCACTTCGCGGAGCCATGCGTGCAGGCGCTCGATGCGGCGGCTCATGCCTGCGGCTATGCCTACCGCAGGCTGATCTCGGGGGCGGGCCACGACGCCTGCCACATCGCCCGCGTGGCCCCGACGGCAATGATCTTCGTCCCCTGCGCGGGTGGCCTCAGCCACAATGAGGCCGAAAGCGCCGAGCAGGAAGATCTAACGGCAGGGGCTAACGTTCTCCTGCAGGCAATAATCCGGCTGGCGAATTCATAGCGCGGCAGGATCCACTGCATTGCGGGACGATCAAACAAGCGCCGGCGCAGGGGGCGGAAGGTCCCCTGAACTGCCGCGGCCCGATTTGCTCGGTAGATCGGCCCCGGCTCCAGGCTGCCGACGAGCAACCGCCGCTACAGGTAGGCCGGCAGGATCTTCTCGCCGAACGCGCGCAAGCCATCCATGGGCGGCATGGGCTGGATGACAAGGTAGTCGACACCCGCCTCGGCCCACTCCGTGATCCGCTCGTGTATGCGCTCCGGGCTGCCGAGCAGGTTGGAGGCCAAAACGTCGTCCACCGTGGGCGGCACGGTGAAGCGATGCTTGCGCTCCTCGGCATACATCTCCGCCCAGCGTTGCGCCTCAGCGTCGCTGTCTCCACTCAGATAGACAATGAACAGTGTTCGTGGACTTTCCCCCTGTCCCATGGACGCTCCAGAACTGGGCGATCGGTTGTGCCCGCAGGCGTTGCTCGGTCGGCGCAGCTCACGGAGGGGTTGGCCAGCGGCACTCACCAAACGTTGGGGCTGCATTGCCAACACAGGGGCGACACGTGCATGCGAGACAGAGAGCGGAGCCCGAAGGCTCCGCTCTCCTTGTATTGGTACGTCACTACTACTGCGGCCTGCCTCCAGCCAGCGTGACGCCAAGCGTCATCAACGGTCCGTCATTTCCAGCTTGCGCAGCGCCTTCAGCGCGACCTGGTACTCCTCCTTGATCTGGGTGTCCCAGATCTCGGCGCCAGCGATGTTGCGCTCCGGATTCAGGCCCGCACTGGATAGGTAGTTGTGGAAGCGCTCGCTCTCCATGCCGGTAAGGATGAACTCCTCGATGCTGCTGACGCACTCCGTGGACGTGTCAGCATGCACGTAGTAGCCACGGGTGGTGTTCACCGAGATCTCATGGCCATGCTCGTAGGTGGACGGAACATTCGGAAGGTCTTCCAGTCGCTCCGGTGACAACACCGCCAGTGGACGGAACACACCCTCATTGATCTGATCCAGAGCCTCGCTGGCGTTGGCAACGGTGATATCCACCGCGCCGGACCGCAGCGCCGTGAGGGTGTCACCGTCACCGCCAAAGGGCACCACGCGAGCCTCCGCATCGGCTGCCTCCGACCAGCGGCTGATGCCGATATGGGCAGTACTGCCGATGCTTGTCACGCCCCACGTCAGCGCCTGGTCCCTGGAAGATTCCAGCACCTCTTCGTAGCTCTCGAGAGGGCTGTTGGAAGACACGACGATGACCGAGGGGTCACTCATAGCACGCGCAACGCCCTGGATATCATCGATTTCAATCGGTGAGTTGCCCCGGGCGATGGTGTAGAGGTGGGTCTGCGTTAGCGCCATGATGGTGTGACAGTCGGGACCGCGCTGAACCATGTACTCGTGGGCAAGCCGTGCACCGCCGCCGAGCTTGTAGACGACGCGCACGTCCTCGTCCACTTGCTCGCGCGCACCTTCTAGCCACATGCGAATGGTGGTGTCCGTGCCGCCACCGGCCGAGGCGTGAGATACGACCTCGATGGTGTCTGTCGGCCAGTCATCCTGCGCGCCCGCCGAAAACGGAATCGCTGCCAACACGGCCATCGAGACGCCGGTGGCCAGGTACTTCCTGAGCTTCTCTGGCTGGAAACTGTTGAGCGTGTTCTCCATCTGAACTCTCCTACCTCTGTGATTATCTGAGGCCGATCAAGTGCTCGGGCATGCGCCCGTAGGTTGTGTCTGCGCCCTCCTCCTCCAGGCCGTGCGGTGGGTCCCGCCGGCGTGATAGTTCATTCGAGCCCGGGGTGTTTCCGCGGGGTAGGCGTCGCCCCCGCGAAACGGCCGGATATCATTGGGCGAGGGACCCGGTGCTCGCGTCGATGGTCACGGTCTCTACCGCCATGCGGTCGAGCACGCCTTCGTCCAGCGCCACACCGAGACCCGGCTTGTCGCTGAGCTGCACGTGACCGTCCCGGACTTCCGGGTAGGCGGCCTCGGCGATGTTGATGAGGGGGGACTCCTCCTCCCAGTATTCGGCCACGGTGCGCTCCGGCGCCGCGCCAGCGAGGTGGAGCGCACACAGTCCGTTAACGACAGACGACGCGCCCACATGGCCGGAGAAGCGGATGGAGTGCGGCAGCGCGGCGTGCTGCATGTAGCGCACGCCCGTCGGGCCGCCAACACGACCGGCGTTAGGCTGGAAGAAGTCGATAAGCCCTTCCGAGAGCAGCGGCTCCGCGGCAAAGGCCGTGAACTCGGACTGTCCGGCTGCTATCGCCATCGGCGATGCCTGGCGCAGGCGTCGGTAGCCCCTTAGGTTGTCCGGCGGCACCGGCTCCTCAAAAAAAGTCAGCCCGATATCTGCGGCGGCCACGGCGAAGCGCACCGCCTCGGTAGTCTCGTAGCTGGAGTTCGCATCCACGCACAGGTCGATGTCGTAACCCCATCGCTCGCGCAGACCGCGCAGAACGGCGAGGTCATAGGTCAGATCCTTACCCGCCACCATGACCTTCACGGTCCGGTGACCGGAGTCGACGAACTCCTGGCCCTTGGAGATGGCCTGCTCCGGCGTATCGAACACACGCACGGCCGAGGCATACACCGGTACACGCGGGCGCCCCATGCCCCGCAACGCCTGCCACAGCGGCTCCTGCCGTCGCCGCGCATCGAGGTCCCACAGAGCCATGTCAATACCACTCATGGCCTTGAGGTAGAAGCCTCGGGTATGGCCACGGGGCCGGCCGCGGGTAAACATCGACCACCAGATCCCCTCGATATCCCGAGGATCAGCCCCGATAACGTGCGGCGAGAGGTGATCACGTATGATCGCGACACCGGCGCGGGGCGCGGTACGCAGATTCGTCTCGCCGATGCCGATTGAGCCGTCATCCGTGCGGATGCGCACGATGACCGTGTTAATGCGGCTCCAGCTCTGCCCCGAGATACGCCAGGAACCGCCCAGGTCCTCCGACAGCGCCCAGCACTTGATCTCCTCGATCCTCATTCGGTCTCTCCTTCGATTGTCCGTCCCCACACCGGCGCCGAATGGCGGCCCGAGCGACGCGCTGCGCCGTTGACGACGCCTCGCGGGCAGTTCCCGTTTAGATTCAAAGGAGAGAAGCTATAATTCAAATATATATAAATGATGTTTCCATAACGAAAGCTAATGACATGAATCTCAATCTGCTGCGTACCTTTGCCGCCGTGGCGGAGAACCAGAGCTTCTCTCGGGCCGCGGAATCCATCCACGTCAGCCAGCCAGCGGTATCGCGCGCCGTGCGGGAGCTCGAGGAACAGCTGGACATCCCGCTGGTGGAGCGGGGTCGGCGGCAGATTCGCCTCACCGAGGCGGGTGCGGCGCTTTTCGCGCACGCACGAGCGATCTTCGCGCTGGAACAGGCAGCACTCGCTGACATCAGGGGGCGGCGGGATATCGAGCACGGCTCGCTGACCATGGGAGCCAGCAAGATGATTCAGGCCTATCTGCTCCCCGAGCTCATCAGCCGCTTCACCGATCTGTATCCCGGGGTAGAGGTGCGCATCCTGAGCGACAATACCGAAGCCATCGAGCGCAGGCTTCTGGCCTACGAGCCCGATATCGCCTTCGTAGAGGCACCCATCCACGATTCACGCGTCGAACTGACTTTCTGGCGTGATGACGAGTTGGTCATCCTCGCGGCACCACACCACCCCGTGGGCATTCGCCGGGATGTCGAGCCGGCCACACTGACCCGGGAACGCTGGATCCTGCGTGAGGAAGGATCTGGCACACGGGCCATCACCGAGCGTCTTTTACGCGAGGCGGGTGTGGAAGTGCAGCGCATGCTGGAGGTGGGGAGCAACGGCGCCCTGGTCCAGAGCGTCGCCGCCGGCCTTGGCATCGCAATGGTCTCTGTGGAAGCCGCACGCGATCAGATCGCGCTGGGTAGCGTCAGGGTCGTGAAACTACAGGGCGAGACTTTGAGCCGCCCCCTCTACCGCGCCCGGTTGCACTCGCGCCCCGCCAGCCCGACGACGCAGGCCTTCGAAGCCCTGGTGGAGGCTGGCTTGAGCCGGCACAAACCGCACGGTGGCCGGCAGCATTGATCGAATTGTGTGACAGCCACGCGCGGTACCGGGGCCCTCCGAACCCTCTGGGAACTCGACCACTCCGGCGCACTCTTCAAACGGCGACTAACACCGCGCTCTAATCTCCCGCCGCGTAGCACGGATAACGCCTGTCACCACGGTAACGATCGCAGCGCCGAGCAGCAACGCAGAGTAGGGGCGTTCGAAGAATCCGAGCCAGTTGTACTGCATCAGCTGCATCGATTTCACCAGACTCGCTTCCCCAATGGAGCCGAGCACCAGTCCAAGAATCATCCCGGCCGCGGAATAGCCGTACTTCCGGAGAAAGAATCCAATAAACGCAGCGGCGAACATGATCCAGACATCAACGATGAGGTTGCGCACCGCAAAGGCACCAATGATTGCAAGCAGTAAAACCGCCGGCGCCAAGTATTGAAAGGGCACGCGAAGCAGGTGCACGACAGACTTCGTCTGTATCCACCCGAGCGCCAGGATGCATACATTAGCGATCAGCATAGCCGCAAAGGTTATGGAAACCAGATCCGGCGACATCACGAATATCATCGGCCCCGGCTCCATGCCATGGATCTGAAAAACGCCCATCATCATGGCCGTGAGCGCGCCCCCAGGCAGCCCCAGCGCTAGCAGGGGAATCATCGCGGCGCCGGTCGCGGCGTTATTCGCGGTCTCCGAGGAGACAACACCGCGAATATCACCCTTCCCAAAACGCTTGTCGCCCTTAGACCACCGAACGGCCTCGTTGTAGCTCAAGAATGCCGCAAGTGTCGCCCCGACGCCCGGTAGAATACCCGAGAAAAAGCCGATCCCCACGGAACGCACGATGGCCACTTTCAGGCGCCAGAATTCTCTTATCGAGGGAAGGTCCATTGAGACCTTGGGCACTACGCGCTCGCGATTAACCATCTGGCGCGCCTGCTCGAGCACCTCAGAAACCGCAAAAAGCCCGAGAATGACCGGGATAAAGTGAATGCCGGCGAGCAGGTAGTACGTATCGAAGGCGAACCGCTCGACCCCGCCTGCCGGGTCTGTCCCTACCGTTGCAAGCAGCAAACCCAGCGCCACGGATATCCACCCCTTGAGCACCGTTTGGGCACCTACGGAGGCCGCAACGCTTACGCCGAAAACAATCAGTGCAAAAATCTCCTGGGCAGAGAAAGCGGAGACAGCCCAGCGGGCAATTGCCGGCGTGGCCGTTATCATGAGAATTGCCGAAGCAATACCTCCAAGCGCCGAGCATAGAACGGTCGCGCCCACCGCCTTTCCAGACTCACCATTCTGGGTCATTGGATACCCGTCGAAGGCCGTCGGGGCATTTTCTGGAGAGCCAGGAATATTAAATAGAATCGCCGTTATTGCGCCCCCGAAAACACCGGAGCAGTAGATCACGGAGAACAGCATTATTGCGTGCTCGGCGCTCAGGTAGGCCGTAAACGGAAGTATAATCGCGCCCAGTGTTAAAAGGCTAATTCCCGGGATGACTCCGAAGATCATGCCCCCGAAGAGTCCCGCGGCGAAGGCTAGAAGTCCCATCGGGTCAGTTAGCAGAGCCGCCGCCCCGCCGAGAAGGTCGTTCCACATGATGGCCTGCCCCGCTTTAGACGCCGGCTCGAACGCCGATCAAAATCCAGTTGTTGATCTCGTAGAATCCCGGCAGGTTACCTACCGGCAGCGGAAGATAAAGCAGTCTGCCAAATACCAGAAGTATGAATCCGTAAATTGCCGCCGTAACCAGGGTTAAACGCAAAGGCCGGCGCTCGCCAAGGGCGAACAGGCACGCGAGAAGTAGAAAGGGCGTCGCCAGGTAAAAACCGACATAGCTGACAGTAGCGATATACACGACCGGCAACGAGCCGATCAGGAAGGGAAACTGCGCCGGCGCCGTGGAGCCCTCTTCCTGGCTATCATCGATGCGGCGTCGGATATCTGGCGCCACTGCCCAGAGCACCTGGCATACGCCAAGAAGCGCGAGCAGCGCCAGCAGTGCACGCGGCCAGGATGCCGCGCCGTAGCGGTAGTTCGGGATCGGCTCATCAAAGCCGAACGACAGCACAAACCCCAATAGCGCCAGAGCGATCCAGAAGCAGCCCTGGACAAGCTCTCGGTTTTTGGTGGGCGCGATTGTTTGCATCACTCCCCTCCTTAAGCCCAGCCGCAACGCCAATGGCGCTGCGGCTGAAGAGACGCGCTGCGGGTTAGTCGGCGTTTCGGAACGTCTCGATCATCCCGTCGATGAGCGCAACCGAGCCCTCGCGGCCCCTGTAGTTATTGAGCATTTTCATGTTCTTGCGCTCGAGAAACGCTTGGAAGCTTTCACTCTCGTAGGCAGCTTTGAATACGGCCTCCAGGTATTCTTTTCGCTCCTCAGGCACGTCACCCCGAACAACCATCCCCCTTACCCGGAAAATGGGCTCAAATTCCACGCCAATATCCGTTAGCGTTGGCACGTCCGGGAAACTCGAGGGTGCCTCCTTAAGGAAGGAGAGGATTGGTTTGAACTGGCCGGAGTTCAGCAGATTGGCGACGTCGCCCGGCTGCTCGAACAATGTGTCAGTGTGGCCGCCCACAAGCGCCGCGTAACGCTCGGTTGGCTTGTCGTAGCTGACCTGCTGAAGTTCAATTCCAACTGACTCAAGCAGGGCGCGGGTACTGATAACCTCCAGTGAGCCCTCATGGCTGATGTTTGCCATGGTGGCACTACCTGGGTTTTCCTCAGCGTACTCAACGAAGCTCTCCCAGTCGGTGAAGCGATCTTCGTCGCCGCGGATATAGATCTGGCTGAACGTGATGTTTCCGATGCCGATAGGCGTCCAGTCGACGGTCGGATTCTCGTCGATGCTGCCCGATGAGTAGAGGGTCAGGACATCGTCGCTGAACTCGAGGATCGTGTAGCCGTCCGCCGGCGCGGCCATGAAATCCGGTATACCGGCACGGCCTCCACCGCCGGGCTTGTTCACGACGGTGATAGGCACGCCCATTATCCGACCCATCGGCTCGGCCATTGCACGGGCGAACTGGTCGGACCCGCCTCCCGCCCCGAAGGGGACGATCATTGTGATCGGACGCTCAGGAAATCCGCCCGGCTTATCGGGTACGTCCGCAGCAACGGCGGCGCCTAGCGTCTGCAGTGCGAAAATGCCCGCAACGAGCCCGTACTTTGTGGTCTGCAAGAGTTTCATTGCTCTCCTCCTGTTATCGGTGCTTTAGCACCGCTATCTCCTCGCCATCGAGGACTCAATCGCTCATCTCACCTTTACGGAACTTGGCGGCTAGCCAGCCTCCCTCAACCTTGAGTTCCGCACCGGTCACGAAGTCGGACTCCTCGGATGCGAGGAACACCGCGGCCATTGCGATGTCTTCGGGCTTGCCCCACCTTCCGACGAAATTCTCTTTCTTCCATTCGGGACCGGTTTCCGGGTCATCGGCGAACATCGCGTTAAACGGTGTCGCGATCATCCCGGGGGCTAAGCAGTTCACCCGAATATCCGCCTCTGCCAGATCGACTGCCATGGACCGGGTAAGCCCGAGGACACCCGTCTTCGCGGCGACATAGCCCGCACGGTCAGGGCGGCCCATGAAACTGGCGATCGACGCGAGATTTATGATTTTTGCTTTCTCGTTCTTCTTAAGCTCCGGCACGGCAGCGCGGGAGCACAAGAAAGGGCCGGTCAAGTTGATGTCCAGCATTTTCTGCCAGTCCGCAGTCGTGTGCTCCTCGAACGGTGCCATGGTGCGCGCGCCGGCGTTGTTGACCAGAATATTCAGTGTGCCGAAGTGCGCGACGGCGTCACGCACGAGGTCTTTTGTGGACTGCTCGTCGGTGACATCGACCTTGATGGCGTGCGCCGCTCCATTCGCCCGCTCGTTGAGCTTCAATGCGACCGCTTCAGCATTGGGGAGGTTAATGTCAGCAACGACAACGCGTGCACCTTCGCGCACAAAAGCATCGCAGATGCCCTGCCCGATGCCACTTCCGCCTCCGGTCACGATCGCGACCTTGTCTTTCAACCTCATGATCTTCCTCGCCAAGCGTGGGTTTGCAGGCGACGCCATCGCCGGGTCCGAAATCTTCCCGACCCGGGCGCAAGGTGTCGTTCTTCGTTGGGAGGTGCGCTCCCGTGTAAATTCACGCTAGGCCTTACGCCCCCAGTGTTCTGTCAGCTAGCTGACACACGAATCGGAGCCGGGCACGGCATCCGCCAAAGAGGCAGCAGTGGTGCCGGGTCCACAGGACTTACAACTAGGGCACAAAGCCGCGCCGGCGCAGGTGTGTTACACGAACTGGCAGAGGAGTCCGAAGGGCGGGGACGCCATGGCGCATCCCCTTAAAGAAAAGCGGGAATTTAACGCGTGTGCGGACCCGGCAGTTACGCTTCTAGCCTCTTCACGGGTTGCAGGGGACGAATCGACGAAGGGATTCAGGTTCACGGACCAAGATCCGGCGGCGTACCGTCTCGATGTACCCAGCTGCGGCGAAGCGATTGAGTATCATCGTCACTGTCTGCCGTCGGGAGGCAACAATCTGCGCCAGCTCTTCGTGTGAGAGCTTTATCCCCTCAGGCAGTGGCGATGCTGCGGACGTTTCCGGCTGATAAAGCGCGAGCAACACACGCGCCACACGCTGCTCGACCGTATTGCCAAGGACTTCGTTGATACGTGAATGAAATGAGCACAGCCGATGGATGAGAACCCGGCTGATGCAAATGGCAAGCAGCGGATCTCGCATCATCAGCGAAAGCACTTGCTCACGGTCCAGACACACGAGGACTGCGTCGGTCAGGGCGCAGGTACTCGCGTCCCGAATGCCGTCGGAATCCAACGCCGTCAAGCCGATAATTCCACCGGGCACGTGAACACGGAGCAAGGTCTCCTCGCCGTCACGACTAACCGTCGCAGCCTTTACTGCCCCTTCGAGTAGCAGCCACACGGAATCCGCAGGATCACCCTGATGGTAGATCGACTCACCACGGCACTTGCTTACCTGCACTCCTTCCTGGGCCAGGCGCGCGATATACTCATCCGGGTCCGGGTAGGACCGTTCCTGCTCTGCGCCGAAATTGTACTCTCGCATTGCGTCACAGCCGCAGGCGCCTTCTGCTCAGTCCTCAATCGAGGAGCGAGTAAACACCACCACGGGCGTTCCTTTTCGTGTGCTCTTCGCTTCTATGCCATCCGGCGCTTGCTGTCAAACTGCGAACGAATACCGCTCTCCGGCTCGTCGCGCCGCTAGGTAAGCGATGCCGCGCGCCATGCTCCTGCTGTGACCTGCCCCCGGAATTAGTACCGGACGACAGTTAGAGCAGTGTATTTCATGAGCCACTGCCTGTGTTTGGACCATCCTCAGGCACAATCCGACCTCCCAATACCGAGCGAGCTGAAGGCGCGGCCACGGGCGGGCGCATTCGGCTGATCTAAGCTAGGCACGCGGGGTGCGGAGGCATCACTCTGGGTCAGTCGGCATCGATGGCGGCTTACCGAGCCCCTCAAGACGCGCCCGGCAGACATCGATATATCCAGCGAGCAGCTCCAAATCGAGTTCGCCAGCGGTGGACTCCACGCGCGAGATGTCCGCGTGGTCCTTGGCGAGGGCTGTAGCGATTTCGTCTCGGGTGAGCCCAGCGGCACGCCGCAGGCCAACCAAGGCGGTCGCCAATTCCCGACGCGGCGCCGTACTCAGAATCTCATGGTCTAGCGCCGGGTTCCTGTGGCGCAGCTCCCGGAACGCCTCACGCAAATCCGACGAGTCCGTCATCGCAGCCACCGTGGCGATCGTCGAGTGTGGGCTACCAGTATAGCGCCACTACCTGACCCCGAGCCGGGGCGGCGAGCTTGTCCCGCGCACGCCAGACGTGCCCCCGCTCCGATCAATGGTTCACCTGCCCGAGAAGTTGAACGCCTTGGCATGTCGTCGGGTCGGATTCAGCCCCTCCCCCGGGGGGGGGGTGGGGTCCCTGGGACTGTCTAAAAGGCATTACGGGATCACCGCCGGAAGTTCATCCGAACGCCCGGAGCTACACCGAAACGCGTCAACTCCAGGAATCTCGGCGGGCGAGGTCCTACGGCTTGCGGTGGGTGCCTATACCGGGCCCGCAGTTAGACGGCAGCCAAGGTTCTCGCGCCTGCGATCGACGACATCCGGAGAACCATCCGGCCAGCCGCGGGAATTCGGGGACGTTGCGCAGGAGAAGCGCGATGAGCAGATCCGGCAAGGGACTCCCGAGGCCATCGAGCAGGACCCTGTCCTGGTGGATGGGCTGCGCGAGATGCTGAATGGCCGCCCTCGGAAGGCAGCTATGACCGGTAGCTGTAGACCTTTCGGACACCTGGCGCCCCGTTCCGTCGCGACCGCCTGCGTCTCGATGGCCACACGCCACCACACCGTCAACGCCAATCAGCTCTGGGGCTGTCGGCGACTCTAACAGCTCGGGGGGCTCGCCGAGTCGACCGGACGCTCGGCACTGACCCTGGTCCCGGTGCGCGTGGCGGCCAGCGAGCCGCCACCGGCGTGACCTGAGGTGAACAGCCCACTGCGCTCCGGCAGCCTGGAGATCCAGCTCACCGGCGACCACCGCATGGTGGTGCGCAGTGGGGCAGACGCATTAAGCGGCTATGCCATGCTCGAGCCGACCAAGTCATGCTTCCACATAACGACCGTAAGCGTCCGGCCAGCACCCACTTCTCGTTGTGACGTCGCCTCGCCGATGATCAGCGCTCACGCATAGGCGGGCACTTGTGAGGTGCCCACTTGGAGGCGAGGTGGACACCATCGATGGGGATCAGACGCTGAGCCGCCAGCGCCGGCGGCGCTTCAGCATTGAATACAAGCGCCGCCTCGTTGAGGAGAGCCTCGAGGGCCCGGACTCGGTCTCGGTGGTCGCGCGCCGCCACGACGTCAACGCCAACCAGCTCTTCCGCTGGCGCCGGCTCTACCGCCTCGGGGAACTTGGGGCGCCGAGTGAGGGTTCGGCGCTGAGCCTGCTGCCGGTGCGCCTGGCCGCCTCCGAGCCGCCGCCGGTGCCGCCGGAGGTGAAGAGCGCGGCGCCGTCGGGCAGCCTGGAGATCGTGCTCGCCGCCGGCCACCGCCTGGTGGTGCGCGGCGCGGCGGACGCCGCGGCCCTGCGCGTCGCGCTCGAGGTGCTCGGGCGATGATCGCGCTGCCCTCGGGGGTGCGCATCTACCTGGTGGCCGGCGTGACCGACATGCGCAAGGGCTTCGACGGGCTCGCGGCGCTGGTGCAGCAGGCGCTGGCGAAGAACGCCTTCTCGGGGCAGCTGTTCGTCTTCCGCGGCCGGCGCGGGGATCGGATCAAGGTGCTCTGGTGGGACGGCCAGGGGCTGTGCCTCTATGCCAAGCGCCTCGAGCGGGGCCGGTTCATCTGGCCGCAGGTGCGCGAGGGGGCGGTGCACCTCACCGCCGCACAGCTCTCGATGCTGCTCGAGGGCATCGACTGGCGCCTCCCGCAGCGCACCTTCGACCCGCAATGCGCGGCCTGAATCGATCCGAAAAAGAGCGACTTGGCCGATCTGCCCGGGTATAATTAGCCGGTGCAATCCACCACTCCCCATCCGCCTGACGCCCTGCCCGTCGACGCCGCGGCGCTGCGCGAGCTGCTGCTCGCGAGCCGCGCGGAGCTTGCCGCCTCGCAGGCGACGGTGCGCCGCCAGGCCGAGGAGCTCGAGCGGCTGCGCCTGCAGCTCGCGAAGCTGCGCCGGATGCAGTTCGGGCGCTCCTCGGAGCGGCTGCAGGCGCAGATCGCGCAGCTCGAGCTCGCCATCGAGGCGCTTGGCGGGGAGCCGGCCGGGGAAGCGGTGGCGGCTCCCCCTGCCACCAAGCCGGCACGGCAGAGCGCGCCGCGCACCCCGCGGGCGCTGCCGGCGCACCTGCCGCGTGAGACCCAGCGCCATGAGGGCCCCTGCGCCTGCCCGAGCTGCGGCGGGGTGCTGGTCACCTTCGGTGAGGACGTCTCGGAGGTGCTCGAGTACGTACCGGCCTCCTTCCGGGTGATCCGCCACGTGCGCCCCAAGCAGCGCTGCCGCGCCTGCGCGGCGGTGGTGCAGGCGCCGGCTGCGGAGCGGCCCATCGCCCGAGGGCTCGCCGGCCCGGGGCTGCTCGCCCACGTGCTCGTGGCGAAGTACTGCGATCACCTGCCGCTCTACCGCCAGGCGCAGATCTATGCCCGCGAGGGCGTTGCCATCGAGCGCTCCACGCTCGCCGACTGGGTGGGCGCGGCGAGCGCGCTGCTCGCCCCGCTCGGCGAGGCGCTGGAGCGCCACGTCCTCGGTGGCGCGAGCCTGCACGCCGACGACACGCCGGTGCCGGTGCTCGATCCCGGGCGCGGGCGCACGCGCACCGCGCGCCTGTGGACCTACGTGCGCGAGGAGCGCGGCTGGGGCGGCGCGGCCGCCCCCGCGGTGGTCTTCCGCTACAGCGCCGACCGCAAGGGCATCCACCCCCAGCGCCACCTGGCCGGCTACCGCGGCACGCTCCAGGCCGACGGCTATGCCGGCTTCGGGGCGCTGTACGCCAGCGGGCGCATCGAGGAGGCGGCGTGCTGGGCGCACGTGCGCCGCAAGTTCCACGACGTGGCCGCGGCCACCGACTCGCCGCTCGCGCGCGAGGCGCTCGCGCGCATCGGCGCGCTCTACGCGCTGGAGGCCGAGATCCGTGGCCGCCCGGCCGAGGTGCGCCGCGCTGCCCGCGAGGCCCGCGCCGGCCCGCTCGTTGCCGGGCTCAGAACCTGGCTCGAGGAGATCCTGCGCACGCTCTCGGCAAAATCCGCGCTCGCCGCGGCAGCGGGCTATGCCCTTGGCCGCTGGGAGGCGCTTGCGCGCTACCTCGGCGACGGGCGGCTTGAGATCGACAACAACGCCGCCGAGCGGGCGCTGCGCACGGTCGCCCTCGGGCGCAAGAACTACCTGTTCATGGGCTCCGACCACGGCGGGGAGCGCGCCGCACTGATCTACAGCCTCATCGGCAGCGCCCGACTCAATGGGCTCGACCCCTTCGCCTACCTGCGTACGGTGCTCGAGCGCATCGCCGAGCATCCGATCCGGGAGATCGACGCGCTGCTGCCCTGGAACCTGGCCGCCGAGCTGGGCGACCATCGCCGTCAGGCTGCCTGAGCGAAGATCCCATGACCGAGCCCCCGCCACCGGCACTGCCGAACATCGAGGCCCTGATCGAGGAGGATGGCCAGATCACGGTCGGCCACCTCGACCCGGTCGGCGTCGTCGCCATCGCCAACGACGAGCACAACGCCCTGGCCATGCTGCGGCGTCGCCGGGGTGAGAACCTCGCCGCGCTGCTGCGCCGGCTCGACGCCGCCGTCCACCTCGCGCTCGAGGAAGGCGAGCGCACCGACGAGATCAACCCGCCGCGTTAGACCATCCGCCGGCCTGCGCAAGGGGTGGTCGTCGTACGCTTACTAACGACCTCCTGCCTCGTTACGCAACAGGTCAGCAGGCGCGGCTCCGTCGAGTGTATGGTTCGCTCGCGTCAACCAGATCACGGCGCGACTGCGGTCGCCGAATACCTCGGTGGCTCGGGCGAAGACGCGGGCCACCCGCAGAGCCCGCTCCGAGTGGAAAGCCGACAGCCTTGCCGAGCGAGCCTTCGACCGGAGTGTGCTCCTCGAGATGACACATTTCTCGAATGCGGCTGCGCCCACGCGGCCTAGCATCCGAGCGGCGCTCGACACGGGGACCCCCTTCTCGATGAGTTGGTAGAATACCCGCCAGTCGACCTCGCCCAACGCCACATCCTCGAGACCATCAAGGTCACCTAGGAAATAGGCGAGGTCCGTTCCGTGTGTGCGCCTAACGCCCATTGCCACCACCGTCCGACGTCGATCGCTGCCCAGTCCGCACGCTACGTTGGCGCTTCCTGTGCGGTGGTGCAAATTCAACGTCTGGACAGCCGGCACATCCCATCGGTGACCCCGCGTCACTTCTGCCCGTGGTGCAGCCACCAGTCCTGCCGCGTTGCACGGATGAGCTACGCCTCGATGACGGAACCAGTCGACATGCTGGCTTCTAAGGCGTCGGCTTGCCGCCTGTTACGCAACTAGGTGTTGTGTGCCCAGGGAGTGCACTGGAGGAGACCTGCTGGGGCGATCCATAGGGTTCGCGCGGGCTTGTGCTGAGGTCGAGGGGGAGAATGTAACAACGGGTGCGCTCAAGACGGACCCGGGCCGCATCACCAACCATGCTGGCCTTGCCACCCCCAGCCATACCGACCAATCCGTCTAGCACTCGCACGCCTGCGCCGCGCAGCGCCGCGGGTTCTACCCCGTTTCCACGAACGGTGGGGGAAGTCCACACAGCTTGAGGGGGAGGCCTTAGAGCATCTGACACGGCGCGAGAACCTTCCAGCAGGGCCCGAGCACCAGCACGACCGCCTCACCTACACCTACGAGCTGATGCCGTGTTTGACCGCTTGGGAGTTCGACGTGAAGCCTCGCGCAACGCCATGATCTGCTCAGCTTCCCCAGTCGTAATCATGGCCTCATGCGCGTTCTCATGGATCACCCACTCGCTGCGGGGACGCATTCGTGTTTTGCCGACGTAGGAGCCGTCAACGATTTCGGCGTGCCGGTTCCACACCAGATGCCCCGCATAGACCAAGGCGTTCTCCTCGATGTTGAACATCGTCGACTGCTGCAAGGGAAGTTCCAGTTCCCGACGAAGCGTGGCCCGACTTTGGCCGCGCAGCCGACCTCGCAAATAGCACTGAATCTTTGGGAACATGAGGGGATCACGGACAAGCCGGGTCTTGGTGATCGGCTGACCTTCTCGTGTCCCGATCACCTCGCGCTCAATCCGGTAGCCCGTTGGCGCCCTGCCGCCGGCCCGCCAGCCGCGCTGGATGTTGAAGCGCATCCCGCGAAGACCGTCTTCCTTGCACTTGAGTGAGTGGAACTCGTCCATCGCTTCGAGCATGGATTCGATAAGGGAGTCGAGGTAGGAATCCGTCTTTGGCAGGGATTTGAAGACGACCTCGATGCCGAGTTTGCGCAGCTGGTGTTTGTAGATCTTCGCGTCGAGGCTCGACCGGGCGAACCGCGATGTGTCGAGGCAGTAAACGCGCGTGAACGGGCATTCCGTGGACTTCGCCACGGCAATCATCTCTTGGAAGCCTGGGCGTTGGTCAAGGCATTCAGCTAATGTGTTGAAAATGTCTTGGCGGGCCCATCAAAAGCCTCCTATACTCGGGCTCTGGGTATAGGGGGCTTTCACATTGGCCAGCCAAAAATCCGGCTCAGACTCTCGAAAGGTTCGTGTCCCGGAAGCGGTCGAAGGCATCCAGGTTAACCACTGCAAGAACCCAGTCTGCGAGAATTTTGGCCTTGCGGCCCGCAACAAAGGCAAGGACCCCGCTTACACCCGCGTCGGAGCTAACTCGCGGCCGCCGCGGATAGGCGAAAAAGCCAAGTCCATCCCGCCCTCGGTCCGCTGCAAGTCCTGCGGCGAGACCATCCCACTGAAGAGCAACGCCGGCGTCGTCGACACGATCGACATCCTGACGTGGCGGCCCGAGACGTTTTGTTGTCCGCAACCCGAGTGCGAGAACACCAGCGTCGATCTGCGCACCACGCCCGACGCGTACTACCGACACGGCAAGACCCGACAGGGCACCCCGCGCTTTCGCTGCCGCGCCTGCGGCCAGACGTTCGTCACGCAGGGAAGGCGCCGGCCGCAGCGCGCCGGCGAGCGCCCCTACCGGACCGAGCAGGTCGTGAAGGCGCTGCTCAACTCGATGCCCATCAATCGAATCATCGAAATATTTTCGATCCACCCGCAGACCATCTACGACATCATAGACCGCGCCTACGAGGCGTGCCTGGTCTTCGCCGCGGAGCGTGAGATCCAACTCGGCGCCAAGGCCGCCGGACGCGGGGATCTCTACATCGCCACAGACCGGCAGTCCTACACGCTCAACTGGCGCCTGCGCGCCGACAAGCGCAACACGGTACTGCGGGCGATAGTATCCACTGAGGTGCTCTCCGGGTACGTCTTTCCGGTACACCTGAACTACGACGCTCGCTCCGACGTCACACAGGTCAATGAGATCGCCATGCTGCTCGGTGATCCCCAGATGCCGGGCATCTGGCGGCGCTTCCCGCACTACTGGCTCCTCGACGACTACGCGGAGGGCATCTTCCGGGTGCGCGAGGACGCCATTCCCCAGGAGACGCTGGCACAGCTCCGCAAAGAGCCTCTGGCGCACGTTCGACGTATCTACCGACAGGCCCTCAAGCGCTGGGATGTCGAGGCCCCAAGCGACCAGCTCGACACGCAGACAAAGCTTCCGGACGAAGGCTTGCAGCTCCGGGAAGAGTACGTCCTCTACGCTCACTTCAGCCTGCTGCGTCGTTGGCTGGAGGCCTTCGATGAGGCGCACTTCTTCGTCGACCAGGAGAGCGGCATACGAGCCGCCTACATGGCGGCCTTTCACGACTGGGTGCTCGCGAACCGCAGTCATCTCTTCTACACCAAGGTGAAGGGCGCGCCGACGCGTGAGGAGCGAGAGGCGGCCGCGCGGGAACGAGACGAGATTCTGGAGGAGGCGCGACAGCAGTGGGGCAGCGTCGGGCGGGGCAAGATCGAGCTGCTGAAGATCGCGCTGCAGGCGAACTCCCAGCAACAGGGCCATTGGCACGATCGCTGGACGCCGTATCCATGGGGTTCGAGTGGGGAGGTTGAAAAGACTTTCTCCCATCAGACCGCCCGTCCGGAGCAGGACCTGGAGCGCCTGGCGGAGATACTCCTGCACTGCTCACTGCTGCCGACCGAGCGATTTCTCCAGCGCGCCCGACGTCGACTATCACCGCTTGAGCGCGGCGTCCCAACGGCAGCGGGCAATCGCCGTATCTGGACCGGGAGGGCGCCCTACAACCCGAAGATGATCATCAAGCTCCTGGAGCTTCTGCGGGTGTACGTGAACTACTGCGAGGCGCCCAACCGCAACCGCGGCAACACGCCCGCCATGGACCTGGGGCTTGCTCGCGGGCCGGTTGAGCTGCGAAAAATACTGTAGAAATATGTTTTCCTCTCTGCGTCGATAGCCGTGATCGGCGCAGAATCCGCCTTGACAAGTTGTCGACTTGTCGACAAAATGGGACTATGGAAATGGCGCAGACCAAGCCCGAAACAACCTCGAAGGAGTCTCAGGTAATAGGCATCCGCGTGCCCGTTGGGCTCGCCAGAGCTTTTAAGGCCGAAGCTGCCACGCGGGGGTTAAAGTTGAATGACCTCTTCGAGGAGATGTGGTCTGCATACCAAAGGTCTCGGAAATAGGCGCATCGAATGAGAGGCATTCACTCAGAATATGAGCTCGGCCAGGCTGCAGAGCATCTGTATTCAATGGGCTCCGAGGGCCGCTGGGCAAGGGATGGCTCGGATCCTCTCCACTCTCTTCAGAGGGAGATAGCCGCTGGTCACGACCCGCTCGGCGATGCCTTCTGCGCCATTCGCTCTCCGGAGGCGCGGCGGGGGGCGGGAGCGACGTACACGCCATGGCCGATTATCGACTCGATGCTCCGATGGGCGCGAGAGAACGCAGATCCCGCTCGCGTTGTAGATCCGGGCGCAGGCTCCGGACGATTCGCGCTCAAAGCGGCCCGCGTTTTCCCCGAGGCAAGCGTAGTGGCCATAGAGCCGGACCCGCTTGCCGTGCGCATTCTTCGGGCGAATATAGCGGCTGCCGGCATGAAGGATCGGGTTACCGTCATCGAGGATGATTACAGGCAGGCCGTGATCGAGGAGATTGAGGGTCAAACGCTATTCATCGGGAACCCGCCGTATGTCCGACACCACAATATCGCCGAAGAATGGAAAGAGTGGTTTGCCCGTAGTGCGGCAACCTACGGTATAAAGGCGAGCAAGCTCGCCGGGCTGCACATCCACTTCTACCTGCGGACGCTTCAGCTGGCTCAAAACGGCGATGTAGGTGCATTCATCACTTCGTCCGAGTGGCTCGACGTGAACTACGGCGACTCGCTGCGCCAGCTCCTGAGCCGGGATCTGGGCGGCATTGCGCTGCACGTTCTCGACCCGAAGGCTTTGCCCTTCGCCGATGCGACGACGACGGGCGCGATAGCATGCTTCAAGGTTGGGCGGAAAGCGGACAAATTCCGTGTTCGCAATGTTGATTCAGCAGCAAAACTCAATGGGCTATCCGGCGGACGGGGTATCTCCTGGGACAAGCTTGCCGGCACCAGTCGCTGGTCGGCGATCATACGCCCAGGGCCTAAGCCACCCGCGGGCTTTGTGGAGCTTGGCGAGATCTGCCGGGTTCACCGGGGGCAGGTGACTGGTGGAAACCGCGTTTGGGTTGCAGGGGAGGAAGCTTCTAAACTGCCTACGCGGCTTCTCACACCTGCGGTTACGAAGGCCAAGGAGCTGATAGGCGCCGGAAACGTCTTGTCGGATGCACGTCACCTCAAGCGGATCGTGGACCTCCCGCAGGATCTCGATGATCTGGATGCTGACGAGCGCAAGAGGGTGATGCGGTTTCTGCGCTGGGCAAAGAAACAGGGCGCAGACCAGTCTTACATTGCACGCCATCGGCCAGCTTGGTGGTCAGTTGGGCTCAAACCAGCTGCTCCGATTCTATGCACGTACATGGCTCGACGCCCGCCGGCCTTTGTGCGCAATGAGTGCGAGGCTCGCCACATCAACATTGCCCATGGCCTGTACCCCAGAGAGAATCTGTCGAGCGAAACACTTGATGCGATAGCTTCATTTCTCAGAGAGAATGTCGGCGTCCATTCTGGTCGCACATACGCCGGAGGGCTTACCAAGTTTGAGCCCAAAGAACTCGAACGAA
Organism: Spiribacter halobius; assembly: GCF_020883455.1. Taxonomy (NCBI): domain Bacteria; kingdom Pseudomonadati; phylum Pseudomonadota; class Gammaproteobacteria; order Chromatiales; family Ectothiorhodospiraceae; genus Sediminicurvatus; species Sediminicurvatus halobius. The sequence goes on from NZ_CP086615.1 coordinate 4,096,964, forward strand.
TTGCTATTCCACCAATAGAACAACTAACGGCATGATCAAACCACCCAGATGGAGCGATTCGGACCTCAAGGCTGATGTTGACCGCTCTATAGCGCTATTTCGCCACGAGCGCCTCGACGAGCCGGTTGAAATATGGCGTAAGACTTTTGATGCGCATGAGGCTCAGTTCCGGACGCTTTTCGAAAAGCATGGCGCCCTCGACCTCAAGAGCATGACCGCGGATCAGGTCGCCAGGGTTTTCGAGGATAATCTAGGCGATGCCTTGCGATATCTTGCTGGCCCACCGATTTCGGAGGACGACTTGAAGGTCCTAGCGGACGCCTCATTGGCGCCGAGCAAAATCAAGGAGGATAACCACGCCGCTGAGCGCATCCTAAGCACAATCGTTCAGGCGCTTGACTCCAAACGGTTCCCCTGGGTGGTTGATAACCGTCAACCGACAGACGCCGAAAAGCGGGCCGCAGTCCTCACGTCCGCAGCTTTGATAACCGCGCAACGTGTCTCGACGCTTCGGCGCAACGATGGAAAGAACAAGCAGGAGGGCGGCGTTAAAAACTTTCTGCGCGGCATTGGCTTCCAAGAAGTTTCTTCGCGGACGATTCGTACGCTCGCAGACGCCCCAAGTGTCGGAGAATTTTGCTCGGAGTGTCTCGTGGGGTCTAGGAAGGCAGACATACCCGTCCGGCTCTATGACGGCCGCCTGATGCCAGTCGAGTGCAAGGTCTCCAACAGTTCGACGAACAGTGTTAAGCGTGTCAACAACGACGCTGCGGTAAAGGCAGGTATCTGGCGCCGCGAGCTCGGCGAGAATCAGGTGGTGCCAGTGGCAGTTCTATCAGGCGTGTTCAACGTCTTGAACCTGATCCAGGCTCAAGAGAGTCACCTGACCCTGTTTTGGGCTCACGATCTCGGCAAGATGGGTGAGTTCATAGAAAAGACACGTCAAGGATAGGCGCCAACACCCGCATCAAGGGGCAAACGCCCCTGAGAGATAAAGCAATGCCTCCGACACTTTTTGGTGCCGGAGGCCTTTTTGCTCGGCTAAGCCAACTTTCAACACATTAGCTGAATGCCTTGGGCGTTGGTCGGTCTTTGCGGATTGCACCCTGTCCTCGAAAGTAGCGACCACCGTAGCACCGCCGCTGCGGCAGTAGTTCGTTAATTCGCCTCGCTGGCTCTCGACGCTGATATCGTGCCGATCTTTCGTCGAGCGCAGGTAAAGCGCTGCCTTTTCAGCCATGCCACGTACTCCTGTGCAAGCAAGGGGAGTAACTCTTGTGGAGCAGCGTGCTCGAGCTGACCTGAAGTTACCCCGCCCCGGTGAAGATGTTGGGCTTTCGGTAGACTTGCCAGAGTGCACATCCGTGCGGAGTTGCGCTCCGGCACCTCATCCTGGATCGGCCGGTGCAGTACAATCCAATCACCCCACTGCCAGGCCATTAGCTCGTGGGACTCGAGGTCTCCGAGGCAGTACACCAGCTCAGGGCCAAGGGCACACTGGGATTCCGTCCCCTTCTCCACTCGTGGCAGTCCGGGCGAGCACTATTGGATTCCGCCGGTTCGTTCACTCCGCCCGATTTCGATCTCGGGCCTTCCTCAGCAATGAGTTCCGCACGTGCTCCCTTATAAGGTCTTCGAGAAAAATCAGATCGATACGGATAGGTGACTCGAGGTCGCTGACACGGCAATAGAGCGTCTCGCGGGTGACGCCTCTAGGACGTTCCGTGACGAGGATGTCGATATCCGAACCGGTGCGGAAGTGATCCTCATCCTCTGCAAGGGAGCCCGTAAGAAAGGCCGTCGCGCCCATACCTTCGAGCACGTCGAGGGCCTCGCTCGCGAAGCGAATCGCCACTTCCCGGCGAGCCCTCGCGCGCCGCCGTTTGAGTGCCTGATAGCTCGGATATGAGTGCCGCACGATGCGATGTCACCTCAACAGAGCCGGCATTGCGCCTTGGCGATCAGATAAGGTATCGGCCGCCATCCGAAAAGCCGGGTTCGAGCCGATTCACGGCACTCGGACGTATTGGTGTGGGTCGAACCGCTCATTCTCCGCAATGCCACCATAGCCGCGCGCGTTCGACACGACACGGCATCCAGCGACGTACGTATCGACGGTGTCATGGGTGTGCCCGTGGATCCATAGGCTTGGGCGCACGCGCGCGATGACCTCGCCTAAATCAGAGCCATAGCTGAATGAAATCTGCGGCCCCCAAGGCCCGTCGGGATAGTAAGGGGCGTGGTGAGTGATCACTACCGGGATAATCCCTCGCTCGCGAGCGCTTGTGACCTCGCGCTCGATGTAGTGGGTGGATTTCAGGTGAAGGGCCTGCGCATCCCGCGGTCGAAAGCGGTATGCGTAAGGCTCAGCGGGAGGGCCGTGGCGGATACGGCGGAAATCCCGCATGCCCCGCTGCGCCGCCTTGAGGGCCAGCGGCTTGCCGCCGCGGAAGTCCGTCCATAGCGTCGCGCCGATAAACACCACGGTTCCGATCTCTACGAAACCGCGCTCGAGGACATGGACGTTGCCTATGCCTTCGGCGGCGACCGCATCGCGCAGCTTCTGGACAACGCGCGGGATTGAGCCGTCGTAGTACTCGTGATTGCCGGCGACGAGCACGACCGCGCGAAAGGCCCCGGCGTACTGCAATGCGAATTGGGCGGCCCACTCGCCGACGTCGATATCTCCCGCCAGCACCAGGACGCGGTCAAGATCGGCCTCGGTAACCGGTAGCTCGAAGCGCGGGTCATGGCGTCTGAGCCCCCGCCCACTGACTTCGAGATGCAGGTCACTGACATAGCGGATCTCCATACCCCGCCAGCGCCTCACTCGGCGTCCATGCAACCGAAAGCCGCACGGTGTGCTTCCACCAGGGCGCGGACATCCGTGCCCGCGCGATGACGGCGGCCGCCGATGCGCCGGTAAGCCGCTTCCCTGTATCCCTCCAGCTCAGCGAGCCTGGTGCCGGGAAATGCCTCTATGGCGGGCGCAATGCGAAACTCCGGCACCAAACCCGCGGCCTCTAGGAGCGTTTCACACCAGAATGCGTCGAATGCCGAGGCGTCGCTGAATGCGACCCCCACTGGCCGAAGCGCCGCATTCAGCCGGTAGGCAACAATCTCCGCTGGTAGACCCTCGGCTTCGAGAGTCTCGCGACTGAGACCATGGATATCTGCCGCGTTGGGGTCCCAGTAGGTCCACATGGATGCGGGACGGATCAGATAGGACGTAACGGTTCCATCCGGGGCTGACCACGCCACTTCTACGGGGTAGCTCTCCGGGTCCAGTCCGGATGCCTCGAAGTCGATAAAGCTCGGAAGTCCTAGGGCGCTGCTGGGATTCATGGCCGTGAGTCACCTGAGGCCGCCAATGCGCTGGCGACGATAAGTTCGTGCCCTTCGGCGAGTGCTGCCTTCATGGCGTCTTCCCGGCCGAGCACTCGGGACTTTCCGGGATCCAGAGCTCGCCACTCGGACGGTCACGGAGCTGCCTGTACTCTGCTGCGAGCTCCACACCTGCCTCGGGATCGAAGCCTCCCTCCACGATGACGCACCCGCGTCCATCAATCACAGCGCCGAGCCCCACGCCAAGGGCGGTGAGCGGGCGCTCGCGGTACGTGACCCCGTAGGTAACGTGGTGGTGGCCGTGAACGATGAGCGTTGCCCCCATTGCCTCTGCGAGGTCGTCGATGATGCGAAAGCCGTGGGGATGGCAGGACGGCGCCTCGTGCGTGATGAGCACATCGGCACGCTGATGCCATAGCGCCTCAACATCCTCGGGGAAAATCGCGGCGCGCGCCTTGCGTGGGAGCCCGCCGTTCCAGCGCTCCTGCATCGGCACCGTCGCCAGGTACTCCTCGCGTGTGCGGTAACGCGGTCGACCTTCATCCCGGAGCGGATGCCAGATCCGACCTAGGAAATGCCCCCCGAGGCCAGCAACCCGGAGATTGTCGATGGTCACCACGCCACCCGATAGGCAGCGGTGTGCCAACCCCGACCCGAAGAGATAGTCGTAGTGGTGCGCTCGGGTCACGTCGTGGTTGCCGTGAATCCACCACAGATCGGTAACCGCTGCCGCCTCATGCACCATGTCATCGAGGCTGGCCTCGAGCTCGAAATCCCCGAGCATGAACATGGCACGCGGGCGGTGTGACAACGCCGCGTGATTCAGCCCCGAAAAGTCCCCATGCGGATCACCAGCGAAGAACACCGTCTTCAGCAGCTCAGGGTCAACCGCCACTTCGCACTGTCCTCCATCCTGCCGGCGAGCCAATCAGGTAGTCTTGAAGTCCCAATGCCAGACTCCTCGTGGACGTTATCGAGCGGGCTCGAGAGCAGCGCCACCCACGCGCCAGACGATCCAGCAATACCCCTCGGCACCAGGCTCGAATTGCCAGTGCGCTCGCCACCGGCGTTAGCGCTGCGCGGTCATATCGGTCCGTGAGGGCTCGGCATTGGCGAGCACGACACTCAGGTCGGTCTTCCGCTTCTGTGCCCCCGCCTCGGAGCGGACCCGCTCAGCCTCGAGGCGAATCTCAAAGCCACAGGCTTCCGCGATTCTCTGTATCTGATCAAGGCCCGGGACGCGGCCGGCGTTGCCGCCCTCCAGGCGAGAGATCACAGTGCGGCTGGTCCCGACGCGCTCAGCCAGTTGCCTTTGCGTCAGGCCACTCGCCTCGCGCATCCTGAAGGCCAAGTGCCCGAGGTCGAGGGCCATCGACGCGCGGCGCATGGCGTCACGATTCTCCGGGCGCTCGGCGAGTTCATCGAGCAACCCACGCACCTCATCGGCCATCACCAGCCCCTCCCCGTGCAGCGCCTGGCTTGTGTGCCTTCGCTTCCTGACCGCGCCTGCGCTGCGTATGTGACGGATACCTCACCGGCGGCTCGGCGACGTGGCCCTCTACGTTACGGAGTAGCGTAGCACATTTGCGACATCAGCTCCTGCCGGCACGATCGTGGACCGCTAGCCAAACAGGGCCCAGCTGCTTCGCCTTTTGAATCTGAGAGGCGCTACTGCTAGGTGGCGGCCGCAAGACGTCGCCCGTACTTCGAGCTCCGGCGGGCCGAGGTCAGGGCGCTATTCCAGGCCTCAGTAGCGGACGAGGCTCGCCTCTCAGGGCAGCCGATATGTCCCGGGCTGAATTGACGGGTCGCGCTTGACGTTGTCGAGGGTCAGGCACGTGGCAGGGACTTGCACGGCCTCGGCTGCGGTGACCATGGATAGCATCAAGCTACCGGGGCTTTCACTACGCAGGGGGAAAGCCCAAACGCCCGCTGGGTATCCGTTTGGAGTTGGCCAGAATAGTCCTGCTGGCATGCAGGCAGCGACGCGCGCTCATCGCCTTGAGCCTGCTTTGCCCGTCAAACTCCCGGATTCCGGCGCTTAACGTGCGCGAGTGGCCAGCCACCTCAGTCAGTGCAGAAACGAGAAAAGATTGGCATTTCGCCCCATCCTGACAGGCGGTGCCGGATTATCTAGCTTTTAAGGTTCCGCAGACTATGCTTCATCAAACAGCGAAAAGCGCGGAGGCGGGCGATGAACGCGCCCAATTGGAGCCCTGCAAAGGAAGAGCGGTCGTGTATGCCTTTGGCGGGACTGCTCACCGCGCTACTGACTTTGGTCGCAACCCTGACCGCTGTGCCGGTAAGCTTTGCGCAGCCTGCGTCACTGTCCGGTCCGTTCGTCGAAATCGATTCCGACCGCACCATTATTCTGCAGCGTGAAAACGACCGCGCAAAGATCAGCGCTATTGTCCACCAATCGGACGAATTTTTTAACCGGGAAGCGGTCATTAAATTCGAGTCGAGCGCTCCGGACGCGGTCCGCCTTGAGCAGGTGGATGGTGAAAGCAACGCCGTTATGGCCATTGCAACGACGGACGACGTCACTTCTGCCACAATCACCGCGCGCAGCGAGGGCGCGGAACCGGCCGTAGCCACCGTTGCCATTGCGACGCTTGCCGAGGGAACACACCTCATCACGCACGAACAGGTCGTTCGCATAGAGGGTTCTGACCAGAACGACCCGCTGCTAGTCCTTGAGACTACCGCGGCGACTCGAGCCATCGCGAAGGACGACATTGTGGTGAGTGGCGATCGCCTGGGCCTTTTGAACCGTGTGGAAGCGGTATCCCTGGACGAACAGGACGAAACCATCACTCTAAGCCTCGAATCAACCGCGTTAACTGAGGCGTTTGAGGCGTTGGACGTGGAGGTAACGGCGCCGGAGAGAAGCTACATCGCGGAACTTTCGATGGAGGGCGGCGAGCAGAAACTGGGGGTGTACCCGGCTCGAACTGCCGATGGCGGCTCCTCTCCGCTGTTGCCAGTGGCACGCATAACTGAAAGTAACGCGCCAAAGTTCCATTGTGAGGTAGCACGTGCCGCGATGGAGCCAATTATCGACGCAGCTCAATTCAGGTTCCAGGCGAGCTTTGCGCCGCGCGCCGATGTGAAGATTGACGGCGGGGAGCTAAGGCGTTTCGAAGTTTCGGTGACGGGCAGCGCCGAACTGTGGGCCTTCACCGGAGCCATAGATTTTCCCCTGACTGCTGGGGGAACCGTGGTCTGCCGAGTGATTTCCGGAGGCCACCCACTGGCCTATCTTCCGATTGTTGGCCCGTTGGGACTCGCCCCAAACCTAACCCTGGAAATCGGCGTGGAATCCATGGTTCACCTTAGCGCGGGCAGAGTGACGGTATACGAGCGGGAGTTTTCCCAGGCGATGGACCTGACTATGGGGCTGGCCTGGGAGGCGTCAAGCGAATTCGTTACTACCCACAAGCAATCCATATCTGGTCCCGACCCAGAGCAAATGGATATTATTGATTACGAGCACGAAGACAACTTCACGCTGCGCGTCTCACCGTACGCCGGGGTAACCGTGGGCCTGCGGCCCGCCGTCGGCCCTTGGCTGCGGCTCGGGAGCCTAAATCTCGTCAACGGAGAAATCTCCGCCGGCGCCGGCATGGATGTAGGCCAAGGCTCTGATGCTGGTGTCTGCGGGGCTAACGACGCTAACGGCTGCGTAGCTGCCTGCGCGTCGGCGAGCCTGGATCCCCTGAAGGCCGAAGCGAGACGCATGATCGCGCTCTTGGAGCGGATCTCGCGACCGCCCGCTAATGCCCTCGCTCAATGGTTGGGCAAAGCCGATCTGGAACTGCTGTCTATCCACGACTTCATTGGAACCCAGGATCGCTGCAAGGAACCGTGGCGTGCCGCTGTAACCCACAGTGGTCGGCAGCACTCGGTCGCAGAGGCCGTACCAAGTGTTGACGTGCGAGCAGGAGGCCGGGCGAGCTGGGCATGGCCGCCGTAGTAGGCGCCGACCACACTATGGAACGTACCCGATCCTCAAAGCTGTGGCCAGAATTGAGCCGATCTGGAGTTGACCCGCATCGGTGGAAATCCGAGCCTTTGTGAAGCACTCGAAGTGCACCCCGCCACAGTCTAGCCCCCAATGCCCGGCAGCCTTCCGGGAGCAGATGACCGATCTTGTGCGCGCCGGGCGCGCGCCCGAGGAACTCGCCCAAGAGTTCGAGCCCTCGGCGCAGATGACCCGCAGCCGGGTGACCCAGGCCGACCGCGACAGCGGCCGGGGTTAATGACGGCCCGAACAGCGCCAAGCAGCTGGAACTGCGGCGCCTACGCCCTCAGGTCAAGCGGGCTGCGCGAGGGGCGGGAGATCTTGTCTGCTGTCAGTTAGTGGGCCACTGACAGGCGTGCCCGCTGCACCTATGGGTTGCTCGCACGGAAGTCGGTACGGGCCACAGGGAGGGGTGCGCTCCGGCCGATACGTATTCCTATCGGGCAAACGCGCCGCTCTCCTCATAGACAGCAGCGAGCTCGCTCATCGATGTCGCCAGCGCGGGATATAGCCCATCATAGATACGGGCCATACGTTGGTAGCGCTCGAGGTGCTGCTCGTCCGCGCTCGGCGATACGGCATCACCCTCGGAGCGCACCGTGGGCAACTGTGGGTCCGTGACGCTCTCGAACATTCCACCCGTTATGCCACCGAGCAACGCCGCGCCGAGCGCTGAAGCATCCGTGATATGCCCTCGGGAAAGCTCCATGCCGAGGGCATCCGCCTTAATCTGCAACCAGAAACGACTCTTGGTACCGCCGCCCACGCTGAGCATGCGCTGAGGGCGCCAGCCCCAGCACTCCTCGGCGCGTCGCACGATTTGCAGTATCCCGTACGCGGTGCCCTCAAACACGGCACGAACCAGGTCCGCGCGGTCGTTGCCCAAACGCAGGCCGATCCAAGCGCCGGAGGCGTTGGGATCCCAGAGAGGGCTACGCTCGCCGGCCAGGTAGGGCAGAAAGACAACGCCGTTCGCTCCCGGCTCGGACGACGCTGCCAGCTGCTCAAGCTCGGCGAGGTCATGCAACTCTGGCCAAACTTTGTCGTTAAGCCAGCCAAAAGCGCCACCTACGGTGGACATGGCACCGTGGGCCAGCCACAGGTTCGGGATGATGTGCTGGCGATTGAGGAACGCCGGGTCCAGGGTCGGCTCGTCCAGGCAAAAGGTAACCACGCCCGAGGTGCCGACGGACTCAAACGCCTTGTAGCCGCGGTTGATCCCAAGCGCGAAGGCGGCGGACGCGGTGTCCGCAGCGCCGATCGCGACCGGTGTGCCTGGCGCGAGCCCAGTCGACCGCGCCGCCGTTGCGCTCAGGCTCCCGACCCGCTGCTCGGGCGGGTGGATCGGCACCATGTGCCCCCGTGGCACGCCCACGGCCTCCAACAGCTCCGGGCACCAACCCCGTGCCGGCTCGCGCACTGAGAATAACCCCGAGTAGGACGCCTGAGTCGGATCTGTGGCTAGCTCACCCGTCAGCCGCGCCACGAGGAACGTATTGAGAAAGCCCACATGCCGCACCCGAGCCCAAGCCTCCGGCTCGTACTCCATCACCCAGCGCAGCGTCCCGGCCGAACAGGTGGAGGGGCTCATGCGATTACCGGTCGCCGCAAAGGCAGCCTCCTCGCCGCCGAGGCGCCTGACAAGCCTATGCATCATGCCGCTGGCACGGTTGTCCAGGTAAGTGATACTGGGGCGGACAGGTTCGAGCTGTGCGTCCAGCAGAACCGTTGTCGGGCAGGTGGTCGCTATGCCGATGCCGACCACCGGTCCGGCGTCCGCGCTCACCTCACGCAGCGCATCCGTTACCAGTTCCCAGTAGCGCTCAAGATCCAACTCCGCCCAGTGCAGGTGACTTGTAATCAGCGGCACGGGGCGCTGTGCCTTTGCATGCAGCTCGCCTGCCGGCGTGAACGCGCAGACCTTAACGGCACTTGTGCCGGCATCGATTCCGAGCAGAATTTCATTCATCGCGGATCGCCACCTTCACACCGTCCCCGCTCTCAGCAAGCTTCAGCGCCTCGCCGATGTCGTGTAGCCCGAGACGATGGGTGACCAGCTCGCCGGCAGCGATTACGCCGGCTTCGATCAGACGCAGCGAGCGCTCGTACTGCCGCCGGGTGAGGGCGCTCGCGCCGCTCACGCGAATCTCGTTGTAGTGGATGAGGTTCGGGTCCACCGCAGCGTTCTCCCCGGCCGTAAAACCGGCAAAGAGGTTCACGCGCCCCTGTTTGCGCACGAGCGCCAGCGCCTGGTTCACGAGCACCGGCAACCCGATGGCGACGATCACGACGTCGGCACCGAGCCCATCACAGCGCTCACGCACACTGGCGGCCAGGTCATCGGCGTTCGGGTCGACCACGGCGTCGGCGCCCAGGCTGGCGGCGAGCTCCCGGCGGCGGGCGTTCGGCTCGCTCACGATCACCTGGCGGGCGCCGGCGACGCGGGCTAGCTGCAGATGCATCAGCCCGATGGGCCCGGCCCCAAGCACCACGACGCTGTCGCCGAGCCCGACCTCGGCGTTCTCCTGGCCGTTCAGGCAGCATGCGAGCGGCTCTGCGAGCGCCGCCTGCTCCCAGGAGGTGCCGGGAGCCAGCTTGTACACGTTGCCCGAAGCGATGCCGGTGGCAGGGATGCGGACGTACTCCGCGAAAGCGCCGTCGTACTCGTATCCCATGGCGGTGCGATTGGCGCAGACATTCTCCCGGCCCTGCTTGCAGTACTCGCAGCGCAGGCATGGGATAACCGGGTCCATGGCGACGCCATCGCCCACCGCGAAGCCGGAGACTCCGCTACCCACGTCCACCACCTCACCGGCGAACTCGTGGCCGATGATGGAGGGCAGGCGCACGCCCTTGGTCTTTCGGCCGTGGAAGATGCGCAGGTCCGTGCCGCAGATGGTGGCGGCCCGCACCCTGAGTAGCAGCTCGCCGTCGCCGGCCTTCGGGGTCTCGACCTCCGCGTAGCGGATGTCTCCCGGCGCGTGGAATACGGCGGCATGCATCAGCGCGCCTCCTGGCCGCGGGCGACCTGCTCCTCGTAGATCTCGAGCGCCTCGGCCACGCTCGCCTCGTCGTGCATGAGTGCCGCGATGGCGCGGATGACCGCCGCGGGGTGATCGTGCTGCCAGACGAAGCGCCCGTAGGTAACCCCGGCGAGCCCCACGTCCAGCGCCTCGCGTGTCATGTTCAGGTAGTCCTCGAGATTCTCTCCCATCTCGCCGCCGGCAAGCGCGACGCGCGAGGGGCAGGCCTCCACCACCTTACGGAAGCTCTCCCCGGAGCCGGTCCAAAGCGTCTTGATGAGGTCGACGCCGAGCTCGGCGCCCGCGCGCGCAGCATAGGCCACGGCGTCGGCGGAGTTCGGGTCGTCCATGCGCGAGCCCTTGGGGTAGATGTGCGCCACCAGCGGCATGCCGGCGAGCGCGGCCTCACGGGAGATGCGCCCCAGGTTGGTGAGCTGGGTGGTCTGCTCCGGGCCGCCCACGATCATGCCAACGGAGATGGCATCCGCACCAAAGCGCACGGCCTCGTCCACGTCGGCGACGATGGCCTCCTCGTAAGGATGGAACTGCGTGGAGTACGCGCTCGCCTTGAAGATCATGGACACCTTGCCGGCGTGCGGCGGGAACACCTTCTCGGCGATGCCCTTGTGCATGGTCACCGCCTCCGGGCCGCCGGCGACGACCTCGTCGAGCACCCGGGCGATGTCCTCGATGCCGGGCAGCACGCCGCGGGTGATCGGATGGTCCACCGTGATGCCCAGCATGCGCCCGGACTTGGTGTTGAGAAGGCGGCTGAGACGAATCTGCTTGCCTACGAACATCGGTTTGCTCTCCCAATACAATGGATGGTGCGCCTGCGCTCCACGGCGGCAGCCCTCAGGCGCGCGCGGCCCCGTTAGCGGGAACCACTTCCAGCGCCCGATCGATCCAGCTGCGGTCCAGCCTGCCGTTGTCGATCTCCTCGGCCTGCTGGCGCTCCATCTCGACGACGCGCTCCGCGGCGGCCACGGTGGCCTCGGCGCGCCAACGCGGGACCACGACCACGCCATCGGCGTCGCCTACCAGGATGTCGCCGTCATCGACGGTAATCCCACCGATGTGCACCGTGCCGTGGATCTCTCCGGGGCCGCTCTTGTAAGGCCCGAGGTGGGATGCGCTGCGGGCGAACACGGGCAGAATGCCGGCGGAGAGCGCGTCGAAGTCGCGGATCGCGCCATCGAGCACAATGCCGGCGATCCCCCGCGAGCGGGCGTACCGGCACATGAGCTCGCCGAGAATCGCATTGGTTACCTCGCCGCGGGCATCGATCACCAGGATGTCGCCCGGTTGCGCCAGGTCGAGGGCCTTGTGCACCACGAGGTTGTCACCCGGGCGCGTGCGGACCGTCAGCGCCGGCCCGGCCATGGCCTTGAGCCCGAGCGCGGCGAGGCAGCCGCCCACCGGGTAGAGGCCGACGCTGCCGTGGCAGCGCTCCAGATTGTCGGAAACTGCCGGCGTATTCAGGCGCGAGAAGCGCTCGACCAGCGCTGGGTCGGGCCGCTCGGCGGCATCGAAAAGGGTCAGTCGATTCACTTTGTCACTCCATGTTCGTTTTCGGGGCCGGGCCGCGCAGTCGGCGTCAGGGACGCCGACAGCGGACTGCCGAGGGTCTCAAGCTGCGCCACGGTTTCCGCGGGCAGCGGGATGCCCCTCTCGCGACGCCGCTCGGCGGTGCGGCGCTCGATCTCCCCAGGCAGGAAAATCTCCTCCACGCCCGCCGCGCGGCGGGCGGACTTGATCTCCTCGATCATTTCGTCCATGCGGGCGCGGAACGTCTCCATGGGCAGGAACGCGCCCACGTCTGTGAGGTGTATGAAGGCGCCCACGTTCTGCGGCTGCTCCAGGTCCCGGTAGAGGTCTCCGATGCGGGGCCCGAAGCCAGCACCCGTCAGCACGCCAGCCATGATGTCCACCATCAGTGCGATGCCGTAGCCCTTGGGCCCACCAAAGGGCAGAACACTGCCCTCCAGCGCCGACTGCGCATCCGTGGTGGGCCGGCCCTCTCCGTCAATCGCCCAGCCCTCAGGAATCCGCTCCCCGCGCTCGGCGGCGAGAATGATCTTCCCGCGGGCGACCACGCTGGTCGCCATGTCGAGAATGACCGGGCGATAGCGCCCCGCCGGCACGGCGAAGGTGTACGGATTGGTGCCGAGGTACGGATCGACACCGCCCCAGGGGGCCATCGTCGACGGCGCGTTCGAGTACAGGAACGCAGCTGCGCCCGCATCCGCGGCACGCTCCGCGTAGTACGCACCGGAGCCGTAGTGGTTGGTATTGCGCACGCCCACCGTGACCGACCCATGCTGCGGCAACCGCTCGAGAGCAATGTCCAGCGCACGGCTAGCCACCACGGCACCCATGCCGTTATCGCCGTCCAGCAGCAGCGACGCCCCCCGGTCCTGCACGACGCGAATGTCCGGGCGAGCCGCGACCAGCCCACGCTGCAGGCGCTCCACATAGATTGTCATGCGGGTCACGCCATGGGAGTCGACGCCACGCAGATTGGCGTCCACCAGCGAGGCCGCCACGACCCCGGCATCTGCCGCCGGGAGGCCGTGGTGGGCGAGTATGGCGGAGCAATGCTCCTGCAGCGCCTCGGGCGTTACTACCAGGGCACTCATCGCTCCGCCCCCCTGCGGGCCGTTCGACCCGCGGGCCGGTTTCCCGCCCGCATCACAGACACTCCCGCATGATGGCCACGAGGTCCTCGCGCGTGGTGGCACGCGGATTGACCGGCACGTTGCCGGACTGAAGCCCCCCCTCGGCCATGCCTTCGAGGTCGGCTTCGCGCACGCCGTAGGCGGCAAGCGAGTTCGGCGCACCCACGTCGCGGATGAGCCGCTCCACGCTGCGCACACCCGCCTCCGCCGCGTCGCGCAGCGGCAGGTGACTGACCCGCTCGCCGAAGAGCTCCGCGATGTGCGCGAACTTCTCGAGGTTGGCCACCACGTTGAACCGCATAACCGGGGGCAGCAGGATGGCGATGACGTCCGCGTGGGGGATCTTGGCGTTCGCGCCGAGCGGCATGGCGAGTGCGTGCGCGAGGCCAAGGCGAGTCGGGTTGAAGGCCATGGCGGCCATGCTCGAGGCAAGCAGCATGTCGGCCCGGGCGGTGAGCGTGTCCCCCGCGAAGACCGCGGTGCGCAGAGAACGCCCGACCAGGGCGATGGCCCGCTCCGAGAGCGCCTCGGAGATCGGCTGCGTCGCCTTGTTGACGTAGGATTCGAGCGCGTGAGCCAGCGCATCGATGCCGGTGACCGCGGTTACCCGCGGCGGCAGGGTCACCGTGAGCTCGGGGTCACAGAGCGCGATGTCCGGGACCGTCAACGGGCTGCCGACGCCGTACTTGCGCCCCTTGTCTTTCTCGGAGATCACCGCCCAGATCGTCGCCTCGCTGCCGGTGCCGGCAGTGGTGGGAATGGCGATGAATGGCGCCCCCTTCTCCTTCACCACGCCGAGGCCGGCGTAGTCACGAATATGACCGGGGTTGGTGAGCATCGCCGAGACGGCCTTGCCCGTATCCAGGGCGCTGCCGCCGCCCACGGCCACGATCACGTCACAGCCCTCTGCGCGGTAGCGCTCGACGCTCGCCTCGACACCGCGTGCGTCCGGCTCCGATTCCACGTCGGAGAAGACCGTGTAGCCGATAGCACCGCGGTCCAGCGCCGTGGTCACCCGGTCGACCACCCCCGCGGCGATAAGCCCCGGATCGGTGATGACCAGGGCTTTGCTCCCCCCGAGGGAGCCTGCGAAGTCACCGAGCCGCGCGGTGAGCCCGATTCCGAATTCGAGCCGCGTGGGCAGCTCGTAGCTGAAAGGCCGGTGATAGTTCATTCAATCTCTCCGCAATGCCTGTGTGGGATCAGCCGCGATGCATCCGGTATACCGCCTTCAGCGTCGTGTAGAAGTCCGCGGCGGTATCCCCGATGCCGAATGCGCCCTGGCCGGACTGCTTCCAGCCACCGAAGGGGAGGTGACCCTCGCTGTTGGTGCCGTGGTTGACGTGCACCATCCCGGCCTCTGCCCGCCGGGTGAACGCATGGGCGAAGTCCATGTCGTCGGTGAAAACCGACGAGGTGAGCCCGTAGCGGACACTGTTGTGGACGCGAATGGCCTCTTCACGGTCGGCCACGGGAACGACCACCAGCACCGGCCCGAAGATCTCCTCGGTAGCGAGCGCGGATTCAGGCGACACGTCGGTGATCACGGTAGGCGCGTAGTAGTAGCCGTCTCCTTCCAGCGCGCGACCGCCGGTGAGAACCCTGCCCTCACCCTGCTGCGCGAGTGCGACGTAGTGCTGCACCTTGTCGAGCTGCTCCCGGCTCGCGAGAGGGCCCATTCCGGTCTCGGAGTCCAGGCCATGACCGACCTTTAGGGCCTCGGCCCTGGCGACCAGAGCCTGCTCCAGCGCCGCGCGCTCGGCTTGCGGCACGATGACGCGGCTGATCGCAGTGCAACGCTGCCCGGATACGGCAAAGGCTGCGGCTGCGATCTCCTTCGCCGCATGCTCTACGTCCCCGTAGCCCGCCACCACGGCACCGTTCTTGCCGCCCATCTCGAGCTGCACCTTCGCGTTGCGCTCGGCGGCAAGCACTCCGAGACGAATGCCGACGTCCGTGGAACCGGTGAACGTGATGCCGGCGATGGCGGGGTGGCGCACCAGGCGATCCCCGACGTCACGGCCAGCGCCGATCAGCAGGTTCGCGACCCCGGCAGGAAGCCCGGTTCGCTCCAGAAGCCGGAGGAGCAGCACGGCGGCGCCCGGTGCCTGCAGTGCGGGCTTCAGCACGACCGTGCAGCCACAGACCAGGCCCGGAATGAGCTTGCGGATGGGCGTGAGGATCGGGAAATTCCAGGGCGAGACGGCCGCCACCGGCCCTATGGGCTGGCGAATCGTGTAGGCCTCGGTGTGGGGCCGCGCACTCTCGAACGTGCGGTCGCCGAGGCGCAGCGCCTCGCCGGCCCAGAAGCGCATCTCGTCGATCGCCCGGTTGGCCTCGGAGCGGGATTCCGCAAGGGGCTTCCCCATCTCCCGAGTCACCGATTCGGCAATCTCGTCGACGTGCTCTCGCCACAGATCAATGAGCTTGTAAACGTAGCCCGCCCGGGTCGCCGCCGGTGTCCCTGCCCAGGCCGGGAATGCGGACGCCGCGGCGTCCACGGCCGCGTCCGCATCGTCCGCCGTTGCCAATCGGTAGCGCCGCGTAACCTGCTCCAGGTCACCCGGATCATGGATGCTGTGAGTCTCTCCACCAGCGAGCCAGTTACCGTTGACGTGGCTCGCCCAGGCGGGTTCGGCAATATCGTTCATATTGAAATGACCTCCTCGAATGCGGATGCGTCGGGGCCTGTTGCACACGCGACCGCTCGGACGGTGCCCGCTACATGAACAGGCGCACGGGGAACAGCGTGAGCGCCGGGAACGCCGCCAGCACGACCAGCCCGATGAGCATGACCACGTAAAAGGGCAAGGCCGCCTGCGTGATGCGCTCGACGCTGATCCCCGAGACCTGCGCCGTAGCGAACAGGCAAATGCCCACGGGTGGTGTCGATAGCCCCACGGCAAGCGCGGTGACCAGGAACACGACGAAATGGATCGGGTTGATGCCCACTGTCATTGCCGTGGGCATAAGCACCGGCGTGAGAATGAGGATCGCGGCGATGATGTCCATGAACATGCCGACGACCACCAGCACCACGCCCATCAGCAGGAGCACCATGGTGGGGTCCTGCGACAGTGAGAGGATGGCGTTGGTGACCTTCCCGGGCAGCCCGTCGACGGTGAACACGTAGGTCGCGACGGATGCACACATGGCGATGAACAGGATCGTACCGGTGGTCACGCCCGTATCGATGATCATCCGCGGGACTTCCCGCCAGTTCACCCGCCGGTAGATCAGGGCGCCCACGGCCAGTGCATACAGCACCGCCATGCCCGCCGCTTCCGTGGGCGTCATGATCCCACCGAAGATGCCACCGAGGATGATCACCGGGGCACCGAGCGCCGGTATGGCGATCAGCACGTGCCCAACCGCCTCGCGGAAACCCGTGGACACCACGTCGCCATAGCCACGGCGAAGTGCGAGCCAGTAGTTGAGCGCAATGAACATGACGGCGAAGACCACGGCCGGGCCAAGGCCGCCCGCCAGAGAAGCACCCACCGACTGCCCCGCGGCAGTCGCGGCGATGATCATGAGGATGCTCGGCGGCACCACGGACGCGAGGGTGGCAGTCACCATTGTCAGCGCCGCCGCATAGGGCTTCGGGTAGCGGCGCTCTTCCATGGCCTTGATCTCCAGCGGGCCGAGCCCGCTCACGTCGGCCACCGAGGATCCGGAGATGCCGCCGAAGATCATGCTGGCGATGATGTTCACCTGCCCCAGCCCACCCCGCCAGCGGCCGACCACGGAGTTCGCGGCGAAGAAGATGCGGTCGGAGACGCCCCCACGCCCCATCACGCTGCCGGCGAGGATGAACAGCGGCACAGCCACCAGCAGGAAGCTGTTCATGGAGCTGTACATCCGCTGCGCGATCAGCGAGAGCGGCAGGTCGAAGAGCACCAACGTGAGAATGGTCGCCAGCCCGAGGGAGATCGCCAGCGGAATCCCCACCAGGCTCAGGGCGAAAAAGGTGCCTAGCAGAACCCAGCTCATGAATCCGAGCCTCCGGTTTCCAGATAGCGGCGGGTCCGGCGGTCGAGATAGACCGACTCGAGCTGCGCCCATAGCGCGAGCGCCGCTCCGGTCACGACGGCGGCCGTGACCAAGTACATCCCGATGCCAAGCGCCGGCGAGGTTTCCCCGTTGCGGATCTGCTGCAGGACGAGCCGCAGGCCTGTGTAACCAAGCACTGCGAAGAAAAGACAGCCGGCCGCGAAATACACGTGCAGGGCCCAGGAGCGAACGCGTGCGGGAGCGAGCAGGAGCAGAATGGTGATCCTCGCGTGGCCCGCCGAACGCGTGCCCACCGCAAGCCCCAGGAACGTCGTCCAGATGAACAGGTACCGGGTCAGTTCCTCGGTCCAGGGCAACGAGATCGGTGCGAGGCGCGCCAGCACCTGTAGTGTTACGGTGATCAGCATTCCCGCGACGCCACAGAAGAGGAGCACTTCGATTACGCGCCACACCACCCCGAGTCTGCGGTGGGTCGGCAATTCGGCATCGACGCTCCCACCGCGAGCCTCACCGACGGAATCGCTGGACTCCCGCAAGGTGCCGGCCGTAGCGGCCGGCACCTCCGCGGGCGTGTTGCGCTTGCTGCGCACAGCCGTCATGCCTCAGTTCCGTCCGAGGTAATCCAGGGTGTCGGCCATGCACTGCTCGCCCACCAGGGACTCGAACCGCGGATAGAGCTCGAGGGCACGCTCCTGGAAGGCTTCGCGGGCCTCGGGTGTCAGTTCGTTGACCTCCATGCCTCGATCCTCGAGCTCGGCCACCATCCGCTCTTCCTCGCCGAGGTCATGCTCGAGCTTGAACCGGGCCGTGTCCTGAGCGGCCTGCCGCAGCGCCGACTGGGTTTCGTCGTCGAACTCCTCCCAGAGGTCCTGGTTGAATGCCAGGATGTAACCGTCGGCGATGTGTCCGGTGAGGGACAGGTAGTCCTGCACCTCGTAGAACTTGTTCGCCAGCGGCACTTCCACCGGGTTCTCCTGCCCATCGATCGTTCCGAGCTGCAGCGCGGTGTACACCTCGGTGAAGTCCATCGGGGTTGGATCCGCGCCCAGGGGGCCGAAGAACTCCACCCAGAGCTTGTTGTTCGGGACGCGCAGCGTCAGCCCCTCGAGATCCTCGGGCGATTCGATGGGACGCACGCTGTTCGTGACATGGCGGAACGTGCGGATCATCAGGGCCAGACCTTCAGTGTTCAGCCGGTCCATCGAGGCCAGTAGCTGCTGCCCGGGCTCGCCCTCGAGGTAGTCCACGAACTGGTCGTAATCGCTGAAGAGGTACGGCAGGCTGATGGCGTTCATGCACGGCTCAAAGGAGGCGTACACGGACGTCGAGAGAATCACGGCGTCGAGCGAGCCATTCTGAACCATGTTCACGGCGGCATTCTGGTCACCGCCGAACAGGACACCGTCAGCGAACACCTCGACCTCCACTTGGCCGTCGGTCGCTTCCGCCACCTGCTCTGCGAAGTGCTCTGCGGACATGCCAACCGCGGAACCAATCGGATCGCCCACGGCAAGACGTACGGTCTCCTGGCCCTGTGCGAGCGTCGCGACGCCGGAACATGCAAGGACGCCAGCGAACACGGCCGCACGCCGCAGGTAGTTTGCAGATTCAGTCATCTTCTCCTCCTCCGAGAATGTACTGTCTGAGTGATGGCCCCCATCGCGGAGGCAGCAAGGCTTGCTTCGAACTTGGTCGATCTTTCTTCCGGTCTTCACCTCCTTTCTGCGGCGGCGGCACTGACGGCATCCAACAAGTCGACAAACTTGTGCTGGACGTTCAGTAGGTGGGCATCGAGAGCGGCAACAGCCGCCGAAGCATCTCGCCGTGCAAGGGCACGGGTGATCTCGCGGTGTTCCTCCAGGCTCTCGGCGACACGGCTCTGGGCCCGGTATGAGATGAAGTGACGCACCCGGTCGATCTGCAGCTCAACGTAGCGGTACACCTCCTTGATCCGACTGTTGCCAGTCGCATTCACGATGGTGATGTGGAGCTCGCGATCACGGCTCAGGTATTCGGCCGTGGTTTCCGAGTCGAAGGGCTGCTCAAAACCATCGAAGAGGGCACAAAGCTCGTGGAGTCTCGAATCGCTCCAGTGCACGAGCTGACGAATGCCTGCCGCTTCGAGCACGCAGCGCAACTCGATGAGCTCCTCGACGTCGCGCCGCGTGAAGTCCGTCACGACCCAACCGATGCGTGATCGGCGCTTGACCAGCCCAACGGACTCAAGCTGATGGAAGGCTTCGCGGATCGGTGTGCGACTTACGTCAAGCTGGTGCGCTAGCGCCCGGTCGCTAAGCACCTGATTGGGCGGCAGAGCTCCCTCCACAATGGCTCGAACCAGGTGCTCGTAGACCTGCTCGCTGACCGAACGGACGCCAGGCGAGGAGAGGTTGAGAACGCTGTCATCCACAGTTGGTATACCACATACCGCTGGTGTTCAGTACGTGGTATACCAATCGCCCTGCGCGTTGTCCAACCTTGCATGGGGAAAACCGACGACCGGTCGCACGGGCTTACGGTGATCTAGGCCACGCCTTCCCGCCTAACCAGGGGATGGTGTGAACTCTCCCTCGCAGTTCTCGCGGCTGTGCCAGAGCATCGTTGAGCGGGTGGCGGCGCGCTTAAAGCGCCCCATCGAGGGGCACCGGCCGTACGTGTAGCTGATTGCGCCGCAGGTAAAGGCGCGCGAGGGCGGTCGCTTACGCGCCCCGCGCGTACCTGAGCTGGCGCATGGAGACGATACCGGCCAGCGGGCCGAGGGCCAGGATCGCGAAGGCGAAGCGCCAGCCGATGGACTCCGCGATCAGCGGGATGATCCAGATGGTGGGAATGGTCAGGATGAAGCCGATGGCGAGCTGCAGGGTGAGCGCGGTGCCCACGTAGTCCTGCCGCCCGAGCTCGGTCACCGCCGTGGAGAACTGGGCGGAGTCGGCCACCACCCAGAAGCCCCAGAGCAGACCGACGGCCAGAATCACCGGAATGGGGGCGGTCTGCAGCAGGCCGATGCCGAGCGCGCAGGCCCCGGAGATGGCCATCGCGATAATGGTCGCGCGCGCCCTGCCGAGCCGGTCGCCGAGCACGCCACCCAGCCAGCAGCCCAGGGCACCGATGCCGATGACGGCGAAGGTGCCGATGGCCGACCAGCGCCCGGCCTCGCCGACCCCCTGCAGGCTCAGCGTCTCGCCGAGGAACACCGAGAACCACGCCCACATGGCGTAGAGCTCCCACATGTGGCCGAAGTAGCCGAGGGAGGCGAACAGCACGCCGCGATCCGTGAATACCCGCCAGGCCATGCGCGGGTCGAACCGGCCCTTCGGAAACGGGAACGGGCCATCCCTGCCCACGACCTCCGCAAGCACGCCGCCGGCCACGGTCAGAAGGCTCGTCACCACGATCACCAGCTGCCACTGCAGCCCGCCCAGGCCGTTCACCAGATGCGGGGTGGCGGATCCCAGCGTGAGCGCCCCCACCATGATGCCGAGCGCCGTCCCCCGCTTGAAGCGGAACCACGTGGCCATGGCCTTCATGGCCGGCGGGTACACCCCCGCCAGGAACAGGCCGGTGAGCCCGCGCAGGGCGATGGCGACGGTGACATCCGGCGCAGTCAGCAGCAACGCATTGGTGGCCGCCGCCCCCGTCGCGCCGTAGAGCATCAGCCGCCGTGGGGGTACCAGATCGGCGATGTTGAGAATCGCCGATCCGAGCGCCCCGACGACGAAGCCGAGCTGAACGGCGATGGTCAGCCACGCCGCCTGCCCCGGCGTGATCGCCCAGACGGCCTCGAGCTGGGGCACCACGGCCGTGGCCGAGAACCAGGTGGTCATGCCGAAGAGCATGGCCGAGGCCAGCACCGCCAGACCCGCCCAGCAGCCCGGCGGATCCCTCGCCTCGTCCACCGTCGCGTCGGCCGTCCGTACCGCCGTCGACATGGCTAAACCGGGTCGAGCGGTGCCGTATAGGTAACAGCCTTGCCGGTCACGCAGACATCGCCGTGCTGGTTACGCACCTCGGTCTGGATGGTGCAGATGGGCTTGTCTGGCCGGGCCTCCACGACGCGTACCGTGCCCGTGATGGTGTCGCCCACGTAGACGGGCTTCTGGAACTTCCACTCCACGTTCAGGAACACCGACCCTGGCCCGGGCAGATCCTCGGCGACGACGGCGTTGAGGATCCCCGTGGTTACGCCACCCTGAACGATAAGTCCGCCGAACCGGGAGCCCTCGGCCGCGGCACGGTCAGTGTGCAGCGGATTGCGATCACCTGTCATGGCGCTGAACAGCTCGATGTCCGCCAGGGTGACGGCCTTGCTGCGCTCGGCGACGGCCCCATCGGCCGGACGGCCGTGGCGTACGCCCGCCCAACCGTCACCCGATTTGTCCTGCCTGGCGGTGGTGTCCTGACTCATGAGTTCACTCTCTCTATGACGATGGCGAAGCCCTGGCCGCCGCCGCCGCAAAGCGTGGCGACGCCATAGCGCCCCTCGCGCTGGTGCAGGGCGTGGGCCAGGGTGAGAAGCAGGCGGAAACCCGTGCCGCCAAGGGGATGACCCAGGGCGATGGCACCGCCGTTGACGTTGACGATATCGATGGGGATATCCAGCGCATCGGCGCTGGCGATGACGACGCCGGCGAAGGCCTCGTTGATCTCGAAGAGGTCGATGTCCGTGGTCCTCAGCCCGGCGCGCTCCAGGGCCGCCCGCGTGGCGTTGGCCGGCTTGAGGTGCAGTGTGTTGTCCGGCCCGGCGGTCTCGGCACAGGCCAGTATCCGGGCGAGGGGCCGGCGCCCGAGGCGCTCAGCGGTGGCCATGGACGTCACCGCCCCCACCGAGGCACCGTCGCTCATCTGCGAGGCGTTGCCGGCCGTGATCGTGCCCTCGGCGGCAAAGGCCGGCCGCAGGCGGGCAAGCCCCTCTGCTGTGCTGTCCCGTCGAATGCCCTCGTCGGCCGCCAGCGAACCACCGGCCACCTCGATGGGCGTGATCTCGGCGCTCAGCCGGCCAGCGTCGGTGGCCTCGGCGGCAAGCTCATGGGAACGCGCCGCGACTTGGTCCTGGCGCTCCCGGGTGACGCCAAGCTCGGTGTTGGCGCGCTCGGAGAGCTCGCCCATGCCTTCGTCCCCGAGCGAACACCACAGGCCGTCCATGACCATGGTGTCGGTGAGCTCCACCGGGCCGGGCTTGCGCAGCCCCGGACGAATCACAGCGGCATGGGGTGCCCGGCTCATGGAATCACCGCCACCCACCAGGTAGGCACCGCCTTCCTCCAGGCGGATGCGGCGCACGGCATCGCTTACGGCCGAGAGTCCCGCGATGCAGACGCTGTTCACCGTAGTCGCCGGCACCTGCCAGTCCACCCCGGCGTCCGCGGCCGCGAGGCGGGCGGGATTCTGCCCCTGGGCAGCCTGGACCACCTGACCCAGGATCACGCCGTCGGGGCGCGCGAGCTCGGGATTGCGCCGTATGAGCGCCCGCAGCGCGTGGCTGATCAAGGCGCGCGACCCATGGTCCTGCAACGCTCCGCGGTACTTGCCAAAGGGCGTACGCAGGCCATCGAGCAGCACGGGGGTGGTGGCGCCACTCATTGCTGGGCCTCCTTCGCGCCGGCAGGCGCGAACGTCGGCAGAGTGAGATTCTCGCGCTCGGTCCAGCGCAGGCGGACCGGCATCCCCACCTCCACGGCATCCGGGTGGCAGTCCACCACGTTGGAGAGCATGCGCGGGCCCTCGGCGAGGTCGATGAGCGCGACGACGTAGGGAACGTCCTCGAGGAATGCAGGGTGGCCGGGCTTGTGGACGATGATGCGCGCGGCCACGGTTCCTTCGCCGCTGGCATCACGCCAGCTCAGCGCGTCCGACCAGCAGTACGGGCAGCGTGCGCGCGGGTAGAACACCCAGCGCTGGCAATCGTCGCAGTACTGAAGGGTCAGCCGGTGGTTCCGGGCATTCTCCCAGAACGGCGCGGAGACCGGACTCGCGTTGGGCCCGGGTTTGGGCATGGCCTTGTCAGTCATCGCGTCTCCTCCCGATGCAGCACCAGCGCCGTCGCCTCGCTCATGGTGGCGCCGTTGCCGGTGACCAGCGCCCACTCGCAGTCCGCCACCTGGCGGCCCTCGACGTCGCCGCGAAGCTGGCGCACCGCCTCGATGATGTGGGACATGCCGCCGGCGAGATCCGCCTGGCCGCAGGCGATCTGACCGCCGTGGGTATTCATGGGCCGGTCGCCGGACCAGGTGAGGTCATGCTCGAGCAGCCACGGGCCGACCTGGCCCTTCGGGCAGATACCGGCGTCCTCGATGGTCACGGCCGCCATGATGCTGTAGCAGTCGTACAGCGAGAGCAGGTCCATCTCCCCGGGGCCGACACCAGCCTGCGCATAGGCGTTGTCGATGGCGGACTTCAGCGGCCCGGTCGTGAGATCCGGCGCGCAGGAGATGGCCCGGTGGGTGACCTTTTCGCCGGCCCCGGCCAGGACCACTGGCGCCTGGCGCAGGGTCCTTGCCCGCTCGGTGGTGGTCACCACGAAGGCCGCACCGCCGGCGCAGGGCATCACGCACTCGTAGAGGTGCAGCGGGTCCATGACCATGGGCGAGTCCAGCACGTCCTGCACGGTCAGCGGCTGCCCGTGGAAGACCGCCGCCGGGTTGCGCTGGGCATTCTCGCGCTGGGCCACCACCAGGTGCGCAAGCTGCTCGCTGGTGGTGCCGTACTCGGCCATGTGCCGGTTGGCGATCAGGGCGTAGGCGGTGTTGGCCCCCGAGGCCCCGAAGGGCACGTCGAACTCGCGAATGGGGTTGCGGTTCGGCGAGCGGGGCGGGTTCTCCTCACGGGTGTTGGCGAGCACGCAGAGCACCGTCTCGCACATGCCCGACTGGATGGCCGCGGCCGCCCGCCAGGCCATGCCCGCCCCCGAGGCACCGCCGAGGTCGACGACATTGGACATGGTCGGCTGCAGCCCCAGGTACTCGGCCACGGTCGCCGGCACGTGCTGGGGCGTCTCGCCAACCTGAGGGCCCACGAGCAGACCGTCTATGGCCGCCGGCTCGAGCCCGGCATCGGCAACGGCCTGCGCGGAGACTTCCGCGATCATTCCAAGAGTGGTGGCGCCGCGCGTACGGCGCACGGGCGGCAGCTCGGCGATGCCGGCGATCGCGGTCTGCCATTTCATGACGCCGCCCTCCCGGACTCGCACTCGAACGCCTCGAGACTCTCGGGATTGGAGAGCGAGCCTTTGTTCTGGACGGTGCGGCCGGTGAGGATCTGCAGCACCGCCTTCTCGACCTTCTTGCCGCTCAAGGTGTAGGGGACGTCCGGCACGCTCATGATCCGACGGGGCACGTGGCGGGGTGAGGCCTCGCTCTTCAGGCGCTGGCGGATGCGCTGCTCGAGCTCATCGTCCAGCGTGACCCCCTCGGCAGTGACCACATACAGCCACACCTCCTGGTCATCCTCGGTCGGGTAGCCGATGACCAGCGAGTCGCGGACCTCGTCCAGGGCCTCCACCACCCGGTAGATCTCGGCCGTACCGATGCGCACGCCGCCGGGCTTGAGCAGGGTGTCGGTGCGGCCCGTGATCACCAGGCCACCGGAGAGTCGCCACTCCGCGAGATCGCCGTGGGTCCAGATCTCCTTGCGGTCACCGAAATAGGTGTCGAGATAGCGCTGGTAGCCGCCCTCGCCCCAGAAGGTCAGCGGCATGGAGGGGAACGGCTCGGTGCAGACGAGGTCGTGCTTGCGCCCGAGCACCGGCGCATTGCGTTCGTCCATGACGTTCACCGCCATACCCAGGGCGGGGCACTGGATCTCCCCGGAGCGCACCGGCAGGGTCGGATTGCCCATGACGAAGCAGCCCAGGATCTCGGTTCCGCCGGAGATGGAGGCGAGACACAGGTCCGGCTTGACCTCGGAGTACACCCACTCGAAGTGCTCCTCGGTGAGCGGCGCCCCGGCGGACATGATCATGCGCAGGGGGCTGAGGTCGTGATGCTCGCCCGGCGAGTACCCCTCACGCTGAACCAGTGACAGATACTTCGGGCTGGTGCCGAAGTGGGTGACGCCGGTCGCCTCGGCGATGCGCCAGAGCACCCCCGCGTCCAGGCCGGCCCCGGTCTTCGGCAGCGGCGAGCCGTCGTAGAGCACGACGGCCGCGCCGCTGGCGCGCGCCGAGATCAGCCAGTGGTACATCATCCACGCGGTGTTCGTGTAATAGAACATCCGGTCCCCGGGCTTCACGTCGCAGTGGAGCATGTGCTCCTTGCGGTGGGTCAGCAGGGTGCCGCCCGCGCTGTGGACGATGCATTTCGGAAGCCCGGTGGTGCCGGAGGTGTAGATAATGTAGAGCGCCTGGTCGAAGGGCACGTGCACGTAGTGAGGCACCTGCCTGCCGTCTGAATCGAAGGCCTCCAGCCACAGGTGGTTGCACGGCAACTCCGGGAGCGGCTCCTCGGCACCGGTAAGCAGCAAATGTTCGAGGCCGTCGATCCTGCCTGCCACCTCGGCCAGCCGCTCGCGGATGTCGTGAACCTTGCCGTTGTAGAGATAGCCCGGTGCCGCCACGAGCACCTTCGGGGCGATCTGACCGAAGCGGTCCAGTATCCCGGAGACGCCGAACTCCGGGGCACAGGCGGACCAGATGCCTCCTATTGAGGCGGTCGCGAGCAGCATGACCAGGGCGTCGGCATTATTCGGCACCAATCCGGCGACGCGGTCACCGGACTGCACACCCAGGGACTCGAGTGCGGCCTGGGCGTGAGCTACGCGCTGGCGCAGCTCTGCCAGATCGATCTCACGGTGGACGCCATGCTCGTCGGTCTCGATGACCGCGACCTCGTCGGGGTCGCCGGCGAGCATGTTCTCGGCGTAGTTCAGCTGCGCGTCGGGGAAGAACTGGGCGCTGGTCATGCGAGCGTCGTCCCTGACGCTCAGCACCCGGTGATTACCCGAGCCGATGATCCCGGCGAAATTCCAGAACGCACCCCAGAATCCCTCGAGGTCCGAGACGGAGAAGCGATGCAGCTTCTCGTAGGGTGCGTTCTCGAGGCCCACGGCACGGGCGAAGCGGGTCATCTCCGCCTTGGCTACCGTGTCCCTAGACGGCTGCCAGAGGATTTCCGGCTCTTTCTGTTGGGTCATCATGATCTCGTCCTCTCCCTGGAGGCCTTAGAGGAACATCGGGGGCAGCAGCGTGACGCCGACACCGAAGATCACGAAGGCCACCAGCATCATCACTGCCGTGTAGCCGAGGATCTCCCGGGCCTTGAGGGCGGTGATGCCGAGCAGCGGCAACATCCACATCGGCTGGATGCCGTTGGTGAGCTGGTCGCCGTAGCTGAAGGCCATCACGGTCAGGCCGAGGTCGACATTGAGCTGGCGCGCGGCCTCGATCAGGACGGGACCCTGCACGGCCCACTGCCCACCGGCCGAGGGCACGAACAGGTTCACGACGCCCGCACTGAGCAGCGCCGCGAGCGGGAAGGTGCCGGCGGTGGAGACGGAGACCATCCAGTCAGCGAACACCGTCACCAGGCCGGAGCTCGCCATCATGCCCATGATCCCGGCGTAGAAAGGGAACTGCAGGACGATCTGCCCGCAGGCCCGGATACCCTCATCGATGGCGTAGACGTACGCGATGGGCGTCTTGTAGGCGATCAACCCCAGGATCAGCAGGGTGAAGTTCATGATGTTGAGGTTGAGATCGAAGCCGTTGGTGGCGAAGTGATACCCGATGTAGCCAATGCCAGCGACGGCGATGATCCAGGTCAGCAGCCGGGAGTTCTCAAGGCGCTCCGCGAGGCTCATATCGGATTTCGCCACCGCCTCCATACCCGCGGTTATGGCTGCGGCGCCCCCGGGGCCAGGCTCAGGCAGATCGGAATCATCCTTGCCCGGGCTTGAGCCGGCGGTGTCCGACTGCCCGCTGCGGGCCTGCCGGTTCGACGAGGTCTCCCCCCCGGTCTGCTTCTCCTCGTCCGGCACCTCCTCGATCTCGGACTTCGACGGATGCATGTTCCGGTAGACGAATGGGATGATCAGCAGGAAGGCAGTGATCACGATCAGGTTATAGGGCGAGAGAATGGTCTCGGTGACCGGGATCTTGCCCATCTGCTCCTGCAGGAAGTGGCCCTCGGTGTTGACCAGCAGCGGAGCGGAAGCGGAAAAACCGCAATTGAAGATGATCAGGCCGGAGAAGCCGGCGGCTGCGGTCAGCGGGTAATGCACCTTGATGCCACGCCTCTTGGCCTGCTGGCAGACCTCGCGGGTGGCAATGGCGCCGACGATGAGCCCGAGGCCCCAGCTGATGAAGCCGAAGATCACCGCGAGCGCGGTCACCAGCATCACGGCCTGGCCGGCGTTACGCGGCACGCTTGCAACCCTGGAGATCACCGCCCGCACTGGTGGCGAGGAGGCCAGCACGTAGCCGAAGAGCAGGATGGCGACCATCTGCATGGAGAAGGTCAGCAGGTTCCAGAAGCCGTCATACCAGTGCCCGACCATCTCGAACGGACCGGAATCGGTCAGCCCGATTCCCAGCAGGTAGACCACGGCGGAGAGGATGATGGCGAATACGAACGGATTGGGGATGATCCGTCGCGAGATGCGCGCGGAAATCGCGCCTGCGGTCTGAAGCATTGTTATCTCCTCCATATCTCTCTCGGAAAGCGAGCGTGCTTCCGAGCGGACGGCCCCTGGCATCTGGCGTGCCGGGTGCGGGGTCGGCATCTATCTAACGTTTTATGAACCGACCGGTCCATACACTAGCAAGGAGATCACGGGCGTCAAGGTATGCTTGCCACGCGCCCGATAGGCGGAGTGTCCTGGGGAGCTAGTCGGGCATCGGTTTCAGAGGAGCGCAGACACCGAGGGGCAAACCACTGAAGGCCGGAGGCGCGCTGGTACGCAGGCTTTGGGGAACCTGGCGGCGGCCAGGCAATGAGGCTGTGAGGGACCTGCGGGACCTCGGATTACGTCAGCGGCCGCTGAAGCAGGCCGTTGAGGAACAGGTCGACAAAGGCGTCCGCAACCTCCTCCGGGCTGCGGGGCCCGTCAGGCCGGAACCACAGGTAGCTATAGTGGTGCATACCAAGCAGCGCCTTGACGGCCACGGCGCTTGAGGTGCGGAAAACCCCATCCCGCACGCCGACCTCCAGGACGTCCGTCCACACTTGCTCGTAGCGACGGTGGAGGTCCATCAACTCACCGCGGCGCGACTCCCCGATCGCGTGCACCTCGCGGAAGCAGACCGTGAGTTCGGGCAGATCGCGGGCGATGGTGCGCATGACGCCGCGCGATAGCAGGCGCAGGCGCTCCTCGGCGCCCATGTCCCGGCTCATGAGGTCGTTGCCGTAGTCGATCAGCTCACGCAGGTAGCGCGTGACGATCTCGAACAGCATCTCTTCCTTGCTGGAGAACTGGTAATACAGCGAGCTGCGGCCGAGGCCAGTAGCCTTCTCCAGCTCCTTCATGCCGGTGGCGTGATAGCCGTTAGCGGCGAAGAGCTCCGCGGCGACTCGCAGCAGCCGCTCTCTCGTATCAGCATCGCTCCGTTGCCGGCCTTGGGCCTTACCCATACGGGTCACCTATTGCGCATCAAACACAGTCAGCATGATACCGAACGGTCCATACACTCGCGATACTGCTTCGCGCCTACCCGACTAGAACGACTTTGGTGGGTTATAGCGGCGACAATCGAAGACTGGCGGATCGACAGACTCGCGACTTGCGGCGGCCGACCTAAACGCAAGCTAGCAAACCGCTCCCGCTGAACCCACTACAGCCGACCGCTCTCGGCCAGGAACGATCATTCAACAACCGCGCTGCTCTTAGAGTGCCGCGCCACGAGGGCCGGGGCTACTCCCGTCAACTGATCCGCGCCCCACTCACGCCAGGCCCACTCCAAACACGTCAAACCAGTTCGGCTTGATGGCACCTAGCCCCTTGATAGGTGTACCCGACGTAACACTTCACCCTATCCCCCGCCTCAAGCATTTCCCATACCTCCGGGTCCATACACTCCTCTGATGCGTACACACTCATTCCCCAACCGTCAATTTGTACAAACCCAAACCGATCCTTTTTCTCATAAAGCGTACCAAACTTTCGAGTTGGCGCGCTCCACCCCCCCATTAGGTCGCGCACCTTACTCCGCGCTGCATATGAAATCCTCGACCGCTGCAACTCCCTAAAGATATCCAACGCTCTATTTCTCTCAGCCGGGTCATCAGATTCAATCGCATACCGTGCGTCCCAAAACTTAGCTTCGTAGTTCCTATCTCCTGGCGTGTACGCTCGCCGATAGTGATACGACAATTCTGACTTGTCCGCGCCCACCCGCCTCAAGATCTCACCGTAATAAAAGTGAAGACGACGATCTGCCCGCCGACGGTCTAAGGCCCTCCCAAGAACATCCAATGCCTTCTCTGCATCTCCTGCATCTTCATACAGCGCCGCGAGTCGCGCAGCGATCAGTGGATCTCGATCATTTTCGCGAAACGCCCGCTCCAAAGCATCTTTAGCTCTCTGACTATCCCTAAGCGTCCGGGCAAGGTCCGCTTCCAGCTTGAACAAATATCCATCTCCTGGAAACCTACGCTTGCTTTCGCCCAACTCCGCTTCAGCTCTCCGCATCGCTTCATCGATTACGCGCTCAGAGATCTTGTCATCCGACAGCGCGTCCTGAAGATCAGCCAGCGCCAACTCAACGAGCGTCCCATCAATGTAGGGCGTGTGCCCCTCTCGTTCCCGAAGGCCATATAACAAGGACCGTGCTTCACTCCGCCGTTTTCCGCGTATAGAGGAGTCCCCTGCTTCCGAAGCCATATCCCTCCATACAACAGCAAGACTATGAACTATGCTTTCATCCAGCGGATCCACAGAGCGTGCTTCCGCCAGTAACTCTCTTGCCGACTCCAAACTACCATTCGGCCGAATCCGCTCAAAGTTAGCCATCTGCTGAAGCAAATATGAATCGCGCCCAACCTTTTCCAAGGCGCGAATGTAAATGCTGCTTACGTCTTGATACTCGGGAAACACTTCGGTTAGCTTTTTCGCCCTAAGCAGCCCGCGAAAAGACATCCGATCCGACTGGTAAGAGATATTTATTTTATCTAAAATTCTAGCATACTCGTTAAATCGGTCATCAGAGTCAACGAAGGCTTGTTCAAAAACAATCTCCGCAATGTCTGGGTGCCTGGCGACGTAGTGCGCGTCAGCCCCATTCTGACCTTCCCACAAGACCACTCTTTCCAAAGGTTTGTGCAACCGACTCTTGAAGTCATCGAACGCTATACCATAGATCCTACCGATTAGTCCTGCGCGTACTGGAACGCGAAGCCGATTGAGCGTACAAACTGTTCTATACAGTAGTTTTGCTTCCTTAGGTTCAATGGAGCGGTACTCATCACCAATAATATCTTCGAAGCGCTTCCCCATCGTCGCTTCGTGGAGCGCTACCAGCAACTGTCGCCCATGAACCTCACGAAGTTCCCTGACCCGCTCATCGTGCGACTTCTTCTCTAGATTCGGCCCAAGACAATTCGACTTATCAAGCAACTCAACCAGTTGCTCAATCTCGCTCTCGTTTAGATACCGAACCTCGAAAATCAACGTAACCAACTCGTCAAGACCGGTGCACCGGTTGTTCCATTCACTAAACCGTTCCGCTGTGATGATCGTTAGAGGAAGACTCTGTCGCGCCGCTTTATGGAAAAGCCTTTCAATACTACGCACGTTGTTCGCCGCGTTGTCCCAAAATAGGAGGATTCGTTCCTTCGTCGCCCGATATATCTCCTGCAGTATATCAATGTCGACGTCACCGAGTGACTGCACCCAAAGAACCGCACCCAGTCCGGCGTCCTTCGCGTCCCACGCAGCCTGTCTCAGAATTACCGTTTTCCCAGAGCCTGCTTCTCCCTTGAGTACGACCAACTCAGACGGCGCGGGACGGTCTTCTTCAGGGGTAAGCTGGGCTGCACTCCTAAGCTTGTCTCCGAGACTACGGTGGACATTGAGACCGTCCGCAATCGGGTACCAACCGAGATCGGATCCACTATAGAAGAGGGCGGGCCTTGAACTTTCTACGGCCATCCCTTTATAAAGATACTCGACATCGTCAGTGAGGAATCGGACCAGTTCTTCTGAGGGGGCGTCGTGTGTAACAAAAAGTGATTGAATGGGATGCTCTACCGGAGGACGAGCAAAACTCAGCGTACGCTCATTGGTTGGGATTCTTTCGGCTAGTTCATTAAGAAATTCCTCAAAGGTTTGATTCAAGACTGTTATTCTTCGCGTGGACCAATAATCGACTTCCGGCTGCTTCACATTGGGACGTACGATATAATACTTCGGCCGTTCCTGAAGGTTCCTTTCCCCCGCCCCCCGGTTTTCTTGGACACCGCACTGGGGGCAAGGTCCCAGGTGAGTAGCCGGGGCCATCCCCTTGCTGGCAGCAGTGAAGGAGGTGTCCATGAGCCAGCGCGATACGCAGGGGAAGAAGGACAAGGGGCGCTTCTCGAGCAAGCGCAAGACCGAGGCCGTGCTGCGCCTGCTCCGGGGCGAGGACCTGGACACGCTGAGTCGCGAGCTCGGGGTGACGGCGGCATGCCTGAGCCGCTGGCGTGAGGAGTTTCTCGCCGGCGGTGAAGCGGGGTTGAAGAGCCGTACGGCGGACGGGCGCGAGCAGCAGATCCGCGAGCTGCAAGCCAAGGTCGGCGAGCTCACCATGGACCTGGAGGCCTCGCGCGAGGCGGTCAGCCGCCTCAAGGAGGGGCGCCCTTTGGACCTGAGGAGGTCGAGCTCATGAGCCGGGCGTGCTCGATCTCCACGGGCAAGCCCTTCGGTGTGGTCCGGCTCTGCCGGGAGTGGGGCATCCCCCGCTCGACGGTCTATGCGCACCGTCACAGCGGCGCACAGCCGGCACAGCCACCCGCCCGGCGGGGGCCCGGCACGGTTCAGGGTGACGCGGAGTTGATCGCGGCCATCAAGACGACCATCCAGAGCTCGCCGTTCACCGGCGAGGGCCATCGCAAGGTCTGGGCCCGGCTGCGCCAGCAGGGCATCCGCACGGGCAAGCCCCGCGTGCTGCGGCTGATGCGCGACGCCGGGCTGCTCGCCCCGCAACGCCCCGGCCGCGACCATGGCCCCTGGGTGCATGACGGCACGATCGTCACCGAGGCCCTGGACCTCATGTGGGCCACCGATGCGACCAGCACCTGGCTGCCCGGCAGCGGCCAGGCCACCGTGTTCGCCGTGATTGATCACTGCACCAACGAGTGCCTGGGGCTGCACGCCGCGCGGCCGGGGACGCGCTTCGAGGCGCTCGAGCCGCTGCGCCAGGCCGTACGGCGCGTCTTCGGCGGCTTCCATGAGGGCATCACCCGAGGGCTGGCACTGCGCCATGATCATGGCAGCCAGTATGTCTCGGACGCCTTCCAGGACGAGGTCCGCTTCCTCGGCATGGTCTCCTCGCCGGCGTTCGTCTACGCGCCCGAGGGCAACGGCGTGGTGGAGCGGTTCTTCCGCACCCTCAAGGAGCAGTTCCTCTGGTGCCACGGCGCGCGCACCCTGGAGCAGCTGAACGAGCAGCTCCAGCAGTGGCGACATCGCTACAACGAGCAGTGGCTGATCCAGCGCCACGGGCACCGCTCACCGGCGGAGGTCCGGAGAGCCTTTCAGGCCACGACGGCAGCAGCGTGAATACAGTCATCCTGGTGTCCAAGAAACCGAGAGCGGTTCACCTTCCAATCTGCTTTATCACTTCTCGGATATTTTGGTCCTGCAAGCTGTGGCCAACAAAAACGATTGTGTTCTCGTGGCCTAGATCGTAAAGATAGCCAAATAGGCGATCACGATATTTCTTATAATCTATATACTGCTCTGTCGAAAGGATCAGCGGCAGACTGGAATCATGCGTACGCGTGATGCAGCCATGGAGCTTTACTAGCGGCACAATATCATTTGTTCGTCGGGTTTCATCTAGATTGTCGGAATTGGACAGGATAACCCGTGGCGATTGAAGTCGGTCGTGGCATTGTTCGTAAACGATCTCCGGCAGTCTGTCGTAGTTGGTCGTGAAAATTGCGCGCCAGTTGAACTGCGGTATCTGCAGGTGAAAATCAGCCGGAGCAATGTCTGCGAATTGACTGGCGACAAAGTCTTGGACTGAAAACAAGCTGTCAGCCTCGACAGCTAGATCCGCAACGAATGCAAGACTCTCATTTTTATACTCGCCATCTAAAAACTGGTCCGAGATAAGTTCGCGTAACCCTTCACCAAGGACTGGTTTCTTTTCCCGAGGAAGTGTTGTCCCTTGCAAAGCTCCAGCACCCAAGAAGAGGATGACACGTCCCTCAGTTAGTCTGTTTATTAAAGCCTCGGGAACAGACATGGTGGTCATCCTTATCGTTGGATGTTGGAGGTGCACGTAGCGCTTATGACATTGGACGATCTACCGGCATCCCGGTCAACCTCCGGAACCGGTACGCCAAACGGCGTGGCCGTGCATTGCCAAAGCCTAGTTGCGTTCTGGGGCGCGGAGTCGAACCGGTAAGGAGGGTGACCCAATAGATCACGGTTCTTGAAGTCCGAGTGTCCGATCTGGGTCCAGGCTGTGTGAAAACCCGGGGTATACTGGGTTCCTCGGCGGTAAGGCGGGGACCAAGCGATGAAGCGCTTCGTTGTCGGCGAGGCCCGTGGTCAAAGCACCCTGTTCCCGGCTTACCTTGAT
Organism: Spiribacter halobius; assembly: GCF_020883455.1. Lineage (NCBI taxonomy): Bacteria > Pseudomonadati > Pseudomonadota > Gammaproteobacteria > Chromatiales > Ectothiorhodospiraceae > Sediminicurvatus > Sediminicurvatus halobius. Next base: position 4,130,762 of record NZ_CP086615.1, read on the forward strand.
GACTTCATCGCAGACGACAATCCGGTCCGGGCCGTCGAGGCGTTCGTGGAAGGTCTCAATCTCCGGGCCTTGGGCTTCGACGGTGTCGATCCGCACGCCACGGGCCGCCCCGCCTATCATCCCGCGACGCTGCTCAAGATCTACATCTACGGTTACCTGAATCGGATTCAGTCGAGCCGACGCCTGGAGCGCGAGACTCAGCGCAATGTCGAGCTCATGTGGCTGGCCGAGCGCCTGTCACCGGACTTCAAGACCATTGCCGACTTCCGCCGCGACAACGGCAAGGCGATCCGGGGGGTGTGCCGCGAGTTCGTGCTGCTGTGCCGGCGGCTGAATCTCTTCTCGCAGGCGTTGGTGGTCATCGACGGCAGCAAGTTCAAGGCAGTCAACAATCGCGACCGTAACTTCACCGCCGCCAAGATGAAGCGGCGCATGGAGCAAATCGAGCAGAGCATCGAGCGGTATCTCGGCCAGCTCGATTACGCCGATCGCGACGAGCCCTCGGTAGCGGAGGCGAAGACGACACGCCTCAAAGAGAAGATCGCACGACTCAAGGAGGAAGCGCAGCGCCTTGCGGCCATCGAAGTACAGCGCCGCCAGGCGTCCGATGAACAGATCTCGCTGACCGACCCGGACGCGCGCTCCATGGCCACCAGTGGCCGCGGCACCGGCATGGTGGGATACAACGTGCAGACCGCCGTGGACAGCGAGCACCACCTGATCGTCGCCCACGAGGTGACGAACATAGGTAACGATCGCGGGCAACTGGCCAGAATGGCCACGCAGGCCAAGGAAGCGCTGACAGCGGAGGAACTCACGGTGGTCGCCGACCGAGGCTACTTCAAGGGCGAGGAGATCCTCGCCTGCGAAACCGACGGCATCACCACCTATCTGCCCAAGCCCCAGACCTCGGGGAACCAGGCGAAGGGATTATTCCCGCGACACGCTTTCCGCTACCGGAGCGAAGACGACGAGTACGAATGCCCGGCCGGCGAGCGCCTCCGATGGCGATTCACCACCGTCGAGAAGGGACAGACGCTTCACTGCTACTGGAGTTCGGCCTGCCCTGGGTGTTCGCTGCGCCCCCGGTGTACCGGTGGTCAGCAACGGCGCATCAAGCGCTGGGAGCATGAAGCCGTGCTGGAGGCGGTCCAGGCAAGGCTCGAACGTCGCCCGGAGGTCATGCGCATCCGGCGGCAAACTGTCGAGCATCCATTCGGCACACTGAAATCCTGGATGGGCTCAACGCACTTCCTGACGAAGACGCTCGAGCACGTGAGCACCGAGATGAGCCTCCATGTGCTCGCCTACAACCTCAAACGGGTCGTCAACATCCTCGGTTGCAGACCCCTGGCCGAGGCCATGCAGATTTGAGTGGCAGGGCGGCATACCGTCCCGAAACCGCCCAACGGCCCTCCTAGGGAATAATCGGCCTGTAGATACATCGGCAGAGGAGTCTCTGCTGCGACCGGGTACAGATTCCGGCACGGCAGCTGTGGCTGCCCACCGCCGGTCCGGAACCGCCCTCTGCGCTGCTCAGAGGGTGTTTTCACACGGCCTGGGTCGCTACCTGCCACCCGCCAACTCGATGAAACTCCCGGTTGCGTAGGAAGCTTCGTCTGACAGCAGCCAAAGGATGGCGCTGGCGACCTCTTCCGGCTGCCCACCGCGCTGCATGGGCAAAGATGCCTTCAGGCGATCGACCCTGCCCGGCTCTCCGCCGTCGGCGTGCATGTCGGTGTATATGAATGCCGGACGCACGGCGTTAACCCGGATCCCCTCGCCTGCAACCTCACGGGACAGGCCGATGGTCAAGGTATCCATTGCCCCTTTGGACGCCGCGTAGTCGACGTACTCTCCGGCCGCCCCCAGACGCGAGGCCGCCGAGGAGACGTTCACGATGGCACCCCCCTGACCGCCGTGCCTCGTCGACATGCGCCGCACCGCTTCCCGGCAGCAGAGGAACGCGCCGGTCACGTTGGTCGCGAGTATCCTGGTCAGCCGCGCGGCATCGATGTTCTCCACGCGGCACTGCTGCTCGAGCACGCCGGCATTGTTGACCAGGGCGGCCACCGGCCCGAGCGCCTCTTCCGCCTGCTCGAACAAAGCCTGCACATCGGTCTCGGAGGCCACGTCCGCCGCGAGCGCCCGCGCCTGCCCGCCGTTGGCCGTGATCTCGGCGACCACTCCCTCGGCCGCCTCGCGATTGCGGTAATAGTTGATGCAGACCGCATAACCGCGCCGCGCCGCCAGGCGTGCGGTAGCCGCACCGATTCCCCGGCTTCCGCCGGTGACAATGACCATCGGCTGCCCTGCCCCCATTACTGCGGCTCCAATGACGGTGCTCCCCCGGAGGTCGAGCGGTGACGGCGACCAGGCCGGAGTCCCTGCTCGTCACGCATCTTCGTCCTTGGGGCCGATCCAGAACAGGGGATTGTGGGCGACCTCCCAAAGGTAGCCGTCGGGATCAGCGAAGTAGCCAGAGTAGCCGCCCCAGAAGACCTTTCGGGGCGCCCTCACGAGCCTGGCGCCGGCCGCGGCGGCCTGCTCCATGACCTCGTCCACCGCCGGCTCGGACTTCACGTTGTGAGCGATTGCAATGCCGGCAAAGCCGCTGCCGTCCGGCGCGATCCCCGCATCCTCCGCCAGCGCCTCGCGGCCGTATAGCGCCAGCCAGCTGCCGTTCAGCGTGAAGAAGGCCACTTCCGGCGGTGAGTCCATCCTCGGCAGCCCAAGCCCGTGCTCGTAGAACCGGACCGATGCTTCCAGGTCCCTGACGCCGAGGGTAATCATGCTGATTCTCGGCTGCATCCTGACTCCCTCCCGCTCCGGCGCGGGAACGCACGCCACCGCCGCTCAGTGTAGCCCCCGCGGTCGCGCCCGGTTGCGCGCCGGGGCGAGCGACCGCGGTGGGTCGGCTTTGTCCCCCCTGGGTGGTCGAGCGAGAAACGACTCGAGCTCACTCTGGCTGCGTCGGAGTTTCAGCACTGCGCTGACAGGGAAGACGCGCCGATGCTGGGTCCCCAAGGCTCGTCGCGCGTCTTGTTCAGCGTCCGGCTCTCTGGTCATTGCCCGCGGTCGGTGGAACCGACGTGGCGAGGACGATCGCCTGTGCCACGTACATCCAGTAGATATCAGCATAGCGGCTGGCCGTGCGATGCCCCCAGGCCATGAGCAGTGCCAAGGCAACGAAGACGCCCGCGGCGATCGCGGCGGCTTGCGCCGTGAGGTTGCCCGCAGTGAAGCGCACTGCGAGCGTACCCAGTATCCAGACTGCGCTCGCGCCCGCCGTGAACGTCACCGATGCGGCGAAGCGCGCGGTTGAGGCGATGCGATCCACTACGCCCGCGATGGGCGAGGCGTAAGCCGCTGCATGGAGACGATTCTCTGTCCAGCGTTGTTGGCGGAGGCGGCATCCGGGGAGCGCGATACCGTTCCAGGTGTTCAATTTGCTCTCCAGCTGCTGCCAGGGAATCTGGCCGTCGCCATGAAATGGATGGTTGGGCGGCGCCGGGAACAGCCTTCGCACGCGCCCGGTCGTCCCCCGATAGTAGAGATAGACCATCCTCGAGGTGCCAAGGCCAAACACATACGCGAAAGCCAGCGCGGCTGCACTGCCGAGAATGCCAGGGTCCGGTGCCGAGACGATGTAGCGGCCCCAGGCGGGGATCGAGGCGCTGACTGCCAGCAGAAACAGGCCACCGCCGACCAGGCCGGAGAAGAGGAAGCCGACCACCTCGAAGATGCCGAGGCGGGAGGTGGTGTTCTGCATGCCTGGCCCTCCGCGCCGTCGCGAGTCTTGGGCACCATTGGTACGCAGAGTTTAGTCGGCGCGGCAGAGGCGGCGTCGTTCGCCGCGCTCCTGGCAGGGGCGAGTGCGCCATGACTTGGCAGCACTGCGCGGAACCCGCGCGAACACGGAGCACGCGGCTCACCGCGGCCCTCCCTGGCGCCGTGAGCGCGTGCTACACCCCGCTGCCGTCAAACCGCCGGTCCGCGTCATACCCGCCGCCCGAAACGGCGCGCGCGACTCCGAGTATCTAGCGGTCGTCTCTTAAGAGGTTCTCCGCGGTGAGGCCCTTCCCGCGGCCCCAACGCCTCCAGGGTCTCGACCTTGTCGAGCCTCAGCGATCCGCGGGGGGCAACCACCACCACGTGACAAGACGGCAGGGCTGGTCGAGCGCGTGTTCTTCACGGGTCCGGGGGAAGCGTTCTCCCCAGAAGATCGTAGCCGTCGTTGCTCACCAGGCTAGCGTTGCCACCCGAAATAGTCCGCTAGGGCGTCCAGCTCCCCGGGATGCGCGGCAAAGTGCGCACGCACCTCGTCACGGCTCTGCTTACGCAATCGTTCCCGATACGCGTCCGACGTCGTCTCGTCGAGCCTTTCCCGCAGCGCCGCGAGCTGGGACCGTGTGTCGCGAATGCTCTCGCCCATGACTTCGAGCGCTGCCTCCAGCTCGCGCTCACAGTCGAAGTTCGGGTCGTAGGCCTCGATGGCACGGCGGACCACTTCAGACCCCGAGATCTGCTCCCGCTCACTGATTTGCCGCACCGTGTCAATTTGCTCCGGCGCGAGAAGCCAGTGCCGGCGATTGAGACGCTCTCGGGCTGGCATGGGACCCTCTCCGACTGACACCCGACGACCCACACCCCGACACTATAGGACCTAGGCAGCGGACCTTCATCGCAGCCGTGTGGGCTGGAACTTACTACGGCTGCAGCCATCGTTCGACACCCTCACAGGTTCACGGCCATGCGGTCGCCACTGGCGAGGTGCACCAGTTTCCGGCAGGCGAAGGCGAGTTCGACCAGCGGTACCTTAAAGCCCTCGGTAGTTCCGTACGTCTGCAGCTCCTTCCAGGCGATGCGGTGATATGCGCCAAGACAGGAACACTCGCACTCGAGCCGGCGGGCGGTCTGGCAGGAATGCGTGCACCGCTGCTCGGGCTTGTACATATGGATGAAGTAGGCGGCGCCGAGATCCTCAAGGCTCTGCTCGATGACGCTGTCGAGCCAGGAAACCGGGAGCCTCCAGGCACCCGCATCGGGCTGCCACTGGGGATTGCGGACACGTCCCGCCCGCAGCCACACTCGGGTTCCTGCATCCGGCGGCAAACGCACGAGAAGAACCCTCCGGGCACACGTGTCGGCGCCACCAGGGAGCAGGCAAAAAACTGGGATCTGGGCGTTATTCCAGACCTTCTGGATCCGGTCGTTAGCGAGCAACTGCTTGAGCACCTGCATGGCTCTTCCTCTCTTTTGGCGAATGAAGCCTGGAGGGCGTCGGCTCCAACAACTGCCGAAGCGCCGAATGCAGATGCCTGCAGCACCCTGCTCGCGCTGAGCTGGGTGCGCTGCATCCAAGCTGGCGAAGTGGCTGCGCGTGGCCAAGACTGAAGGACTCTTCCGTCGTGCCTGGTGCACTAACCCGTCGAGGGCAACGGTCATGACCAAACCGCGCCACCCGGGACTGCCGCTGATCCCAGCGCCCCTTCCCGACGAAACGCTCTACAGCTTCGTCACCCGGATCCACCTCGTGAGCGGAAACCGCCATCCTGATGAAACGCTCGAGGCGCTGGCGGGTAGGCGCGCCTGGGCGCCTCGGTCGGTATTCCCAAGCCGGCTCGCGCACCTCGCCTCGGCGACGGGCATCCACGCGGAAGCGATCCGCGAGTGCTTGACCTTCTTCCCATTGCTGCGCCCGTTCATTAGCACGCAGCGCGCCCGGCTCATTGCGGAGGGGATGGACGGCGGCAATGGCCGCGCGCTCGCGATGGCGAGCGGTCACTTGCGCGGTGGCTTCCGCTGGCCGTCGCGGCCGCGCTTGTGCCGCCGGTGCGTCGAGCAGGATATGGAACGGTTCGGGCTCGCCTACTGGCACAGGGCGCATCAGATGCCCGTGGTCCTCGCGTGCCCCGAGCACCCCGAGCAACGGCTCTCCACGGCCGAACTCCGCGATGTCCGGCGCGCGAGACGGGTCGATCTCCGGCTGCCGGATGAGTGCATTGCCGACGCTGAGCGAGATCTCCTCCCGCGAGGGCTTCGGCCCGGAATTGCCCGACTGGCCGCCGACCTCCTCCTGGCCGCGTTGCCCAGCATTGGGAGCGAACGCCTCACCGTCCTCTACCGTGAACGGCTGGCAGAACTCGGATTCCTCACCGCGAGCGGCCGGTTGCGCCAGAGCGCCATCCACGAAAGTCTGCGCGGTCACCTCGCGCCTCTGCGAGCCGGGCTCCTGGCTCCCGCACTCGCAATCCAACCGAACAGCCACAGCGACTGGCCGGCGAAGACGTTGAGGGCTCCGCGCGGCGACATCAACGCGCTGAAGCACGTCCTGCTGATCGAATGGCTGTTCGGTGACCTGGCGACCTTCCGGGCGGCACTCCACGAGGCGCCCGCCAGGACTCACCGTGAGGAAAAGGCCTCTTGCACTAACGAGGGGCCAAGCGATGAGACCATTGCCGCACTGCTTCACGAGAAGGACGCGACTCTGCGAAGCGTCGCGGCAAACCTCGGCTGCTCCGTGACGAGCCTGGCCGTCAAGGCGCGTGCGCTGGGCCTTGAGCCGGGACGGCGTCCGAAGCGCGTCACCGATGCGGTCGAGCAGCGCATCGTCGCAGCGTTGCTCACCGGCCAGCGGGTGCAGGACGTGGCCGTCCAGAACGGTGTCTCAGAGGTCACGGTGCGTCGGGTGATTCGCGCGCAGCCGAGGCTCCGTGCCCGGCTCGAGGCAAGGCGGCTGGGCCGGGAACGGGCTCGCCGCCGGGCCCAGGCGAGGCGCTTTCGGAAGCGCCACCCGGAGGCCACGATCGGGGGCTTCCAGAGTGCGGAGCCCGCAACGTACAGCTGGTTCCAGCGACACGACCCCGAGTGGCTCCGAGGCCTCTTTCCCAGAGCAGGCCGACACGCGGGCGGAAACCCCGCGGTCGACTGGCCGTCGCGGGACCGTGCCCTTGCCGATGCGATCGCGCATGAGGGACAGGCGATGCTCGGGGCGCCGGGGAGACCCAGGCACCTCTCGTGCGCCGCTCTGCTCAGGGCAGTGGACGCGCAGGTCACCTTCGACAAGCACCGCGCCCGTCTGCCGATGACGGAGGCGGCCTTGCAGCAGTGGACCGAGTCCAGGAACGCTTACCAGCTCCGCCGTATCGTCTGGGCAGCAGGGTCTCTGCGGGCCACCTGCGGCGAAGCGCCTGCATGGCGAATTCGCCGCCTGGCCGGTTTGAACGCGTCGACTGCCGCTGACGTGGAGATCCGCGTGCGGGAGTTGAGCGACGCCCCCTCGATCCAGCCACCGGGAGCGGGGTGCCCAGGGTGATCCTGCTGGGTAGCCGCTACTTCCGCTGCGCGTGCTCACTGCCGATCTCCTGAGCGACGCGAGGAGGTTTCACTCGCGGCTGCAGCCGGGAGGCCTGCGGAGGCAGCGGGAAGAGTCGCTCCCTCGGAAACGTCGGCAGAGCCGGCGGCCACCTGGTCGGGCGTAAGCCGCAGGGACCAGAGCAGGACCAGGAAGTAGAGCGGATGCCGCGCGGCCCCGAACGACTCGGCAAGCGACGTCCAGACGATATTCGGTCGCGCTCGGCCGCGGAAGGTGGCGCCCTCCGTGCGGTAAAAGTGGAAGATGCGCGCGAGCGAAGCCTCTCCGGTCCTCGCCTCGATCCGCTTGAGCCTCTCGGCCGTCGCCGGCCGGTCACGCACCTTCAAGGGATGCGGGAGATCCAGCACCTCGGAGAGCATCTTGACGATTGCCTCCACGGACACCCCCTCAGCGTCCCGGAGCCGAAACAGGAGGGCGCCGAGCCACTCGTCCCAGGGCAGCGCCGACGACAGAGATCGCTCGGGCTCGCAGCCACAACGGGGGCGCGGCAGGGTAAGGTCATTGAGCTTGAGCTGGCTGAAGCCACAACTGGGGCAGCGTCCGCGGAGGGGCACAGCGTGCAGCGGACAACGCTCGAGACCCGGAATTTGGTGGAGTACGTGCCAGTACTCGACGCCGTGCCGGAGCACGTCCTCCTCGGCGCACCGCGGACAGTAGCGCCATGAGGCATCGTGGCAGAGCACATTCGGGTTCAGCGTTGCGATGGCGTCGTCGCTGGCGTCATCGCCAATCTCCCAGCGCTTCTCCCAAGTTGAGAGCACATTGGCCGGGAGGGCAATCCGGTAGAGGGGCAGCAGGCTGTGCCGGCGCACGAGCTCTCCCGGCGACATCCCGAGTCCTGCGGCCAATGAAGGCACCGCGGAGTGAAATGCGGCATTGAAGACGTTCTGCGACCTCAGCGGTCCAGGCTCGATGTCCAACCGATTCAGGGTATCCACCGCCGTGCGTCCCGCCGAGACCAGGTGGTGCCTCGCGATCACGCTGAAGAGATGCTCGTCCGGAAGCGGTTGCACGAGCAGGTGGCCACCGGTTCGCCGCATGACGGCCATCACGCGCACCGCCGAGACGCACTGCGCGTAAACTGGCGCGCCCGCAGTGGGGAGCGGTTCGGATGGCTCGCGGCCGCACGTAGGTCTGGCGACCTCCGTCCACAGGCGATACTCGCGGGATGCAGACCCGGCAAGGGCTGGTGTCCCAGGTGCACCTTGGCTCCCGGACCGGCAGTTTCGCACTGAGCCTCAGGCATGATTCGCCCCCTGGAGGGCATCACCCAGCACGCCCTTCAGCCGCACGATCTCCCGCTCCTGGTTGGGAGTGAGATCGAACTCGCACTCGACGTCCCTGATCTGCGTGAGCAGCTCCCGGCAGAGGTCCGGAGCGAACTGCCCATGCTTTACGCGCTGCGTGATGCGTCGGATCGAGCCCGCCGCGCCGCCCGAGGCGATGAAACGATCGCCCTCTACGAGATCCTCGTATGCGCCCGAGCGACCGCGCCGCAGCTGCTGCAGGGCGTGCCTCATCAGCCCGAACTGCTCCTTGTAGACGCGCTTGAGAAGCTGCGCATCGATGCGCTCACTGCCATCGGAGATGGCCGCCTCGTGGGCGAGCGCGAAGAGGCGAAACACGCACGCCGGAAGCCCCTGGGTGAGGTCGTAGACGAGGTCGTCCAGCTTCTGCGTGAGCTCCGCGGGCCGCCGCACCCATTGCCTCTGCCAGACGATCTGGATGAGGATCCGCCACTCCTCGCTGCCAGGTTTGATGCGATCGATCTCCACGTGCCCCCCGGTGCCGGCGCGGCGGGCCGAGCGAAACTGGTCCTCGTACACGCGGATGGCGGCCGGGGTGCCGATCTGCACCACGGGTACGCGTACCTCGTTCACCAGGGAGTCGAAGAACTGCAGCAGTGCCTGTCGGCCGCCCGCCCGCGCGAGGCTGAGATTCTGGAACTCGTCGACGAGCAGCACCGCCACCCCATAGGTTCCGAACAGGGTCTTGATCGCATGCTGCATGTCGTCGACGGAGGTCTTGGGCTTGCGGTATTCACGCCCATGGCCTGTCCCGAGGGCACGGTCGATAGCATCCAGAATCCCGAGACACAGCGCTCGCCGCGAGGCGTCAGCCGGGACATCGACACAGACGTAGACCAGCTGCCGGCACTTGAACGGGGCGCCGTCGTAGGCATCGTGCTCGATGACCTGCGGAATGCATCGGAGCAGGTTGCGTACGAGCGTGGTCTTGCCAGCACCGGAGATGCCGCAAACCACCATGCTCTCGGCGCTCGAGGTCTCGGTGACCTGCCGATTGCGGGCCAGGTCGTAGTGCCAGCGAACGGTCTCGGGAGACAGGGGATTGCGCTCCACGTAGCCCGAGCAAAGCAGGCGGTGCAGCTTCCGGTACACCTCGAGGTACTGGCGCGTCGGCACGACACAGCGGAGCAGCCGCTGCGATGCCGCGACACGGTCCTCGGCAGGCAACTCGCGCTCCCCGGGCGTGAACTCGGGCAACACCCGAAGCGCCTTGATCACCTCCCGGTCCGGGCGCAGCGGCGGTAGCGCCTCGGCGTACGGGTTGCCGGCAAGCTCCGGAAGCGTGCTCGGAGTGTACTCGGCGGTGGCCACGCTAACCGGCATCATCGTCTCCCATCAGCACATCGGACATGGATTCCCAGTAACTACTCGTAGACTCCGCGTGCGGGCCCCCCGAGTCCTCATCGACGTCGCCCGGCGAGGGCTCAGCGCCTGGATCGACCGCCCCCAGTTCGCTCTCCGCGATAGCCTCGAAGCGGTCGGCATCCCGGAGCACCTCAACGCCCTTCTCCTGCGCCCTCTGCTCGGCGATCGGCTGGCGGCTGACCTCACCGGGGGTCAGTCGCTCGCGCTGCGCACGCGCGGCCTTCGCCTTCTCGGCCATCTCTTCCTTAACGGCGAGCTTGTGCTCGAGGGCCGGCGTCTCGCGGGCGGCCTTCTCCCTGGCTTCCTCGTGCAGACGAATCTCGATCTCATCGAAGGAGCATCGGAGGAAGCGCTGGAAACGCGCTGAGAGGGTGGCCCATGCGAAGGACCCGTCGGGCAGCACCACGAGGATGTACCGCGCGGTATGGCGCAGATACCGGACCTCGAGCTGCGGCGAGCGGTGCCTCCGGGGCTTTCTGTCCTGGAGCCCGAGGTCACGCACCTCCTGGCACACGTAGATGCATCCCTCGAAGATGAGGCCTTCTCGCTCCACGCGCGCCACGCCACGCTCCAGCAGGCTCAGATACAGCTGCCGGTCGTCCATGACCTTTCCGAGCCAGGGCCGATGACGGATGCCCCAGCGCCAGATCGACATCGCCGTAGGCGCCACCCCGTCGCGAATCATCTGCTCGTCCAGCCGTTCGTAGGGCAGTTCATGGTGATGATTTCGGTTGATGACGATGCGCATGAGATGCTGGTAGACCTCCTCGAGCGTGAAGAGGGCGTCCCGTTTCGGGTCTCGCCGCCCGGGCCGTCCCCGGTCCTTGGGGATGTAGCCGTCCAGGGACTGCAGCTCCAGGTTCAGCTGACCGAGCTCGAACTCGATCGGGCCCTTGTCGTCGCCGCGGCGGGCACGGCCGTACTCGACGATGATCTGGAGGTCCCGACCCACCGTTTCCGAGAGAGCCGTTGCAAACTCTTGGTTATCCACAAAGAGGATTTGTGGTACTCCCCCCTCCGGGAGCTCCTCCTCCGGGAGCTCCATGCCTAGCTCGGCGAAGAACGCCTCGCCTTTCCTGCGGATGGCGCAGTAGAGCGCGAGTCGTGCGTTCGCCCAGGAAGGCTCGCCCAAGCAGACGTAGAGCCCCACCGTCACGTTCGAGAAGGCGTCAATTACCTGGTAGACGGTGGCCCGCCCGACCAGCAGTGTCTGCGATGAGCAGAATCGGGATCGCAGCTCCATGTCGAGCGGTGTGGAGTCGAGCTGGAAGACGTGACCGGGGCCCTCCGGGCGGGGTGCCGTTCCCGTGCGCCCCTCGAAATCTTTCTGGTACTCGGACCGCGCCCGCCGAATCTGCCCGGGGCGGATACCCGATCGGTCCAGAAACTTCCTCGCGTAGTAGCGGAACTGGTGAAGGCTCGGCCGATCGTCGTGGTCGTACAGTGCGGGCGTCACCTTCCCCGTTGGCATGGCCCGTTGTCCCGTGCTGTAGAACGTCGGCAGCAGCTCGTCGTAGTAGCAGTCCTTAAGTGTTCGCCTCGAATCGGTCGGCAGGTACCACTTTCGGATGACGAACTCGATATTGCGGACGTCCTCAGCCGCAACGTTCCTGCCCATGAAGCCGTCCCGGCGCGGCGCCCCGCGCTTGACGGACCCACGGCCTTCTGGTGAGGAGCAGCCGCAGCGGTGGTACTCGGGGAGCAGCGCGTTGATGTGCTGCCCGTGGCGGAGAAAGCGGTTGAGACGACGGTAAAGGGTTTCTCGTGAGCAGCCGAGCTCCTTGGCACGCTCCTGGACGAGCCGGTTGCGCTCCGAGCCGAGGAGAAACTCTTCGAGCCGATCGACAATCGGCCGGATCGACTCGAACGATCGATCGCGGCTATCCAGCGTCTTTCGGGGGAAGGCGACGTCGGCACGCAGCATCCAGTCCGGCAGATCGAGCGTGCTGCAGATGATCTGATCGGTGTCGAGCCAGTGGCGGACAGCGCTCAACGCAAAGCACCTCGGCTGCCGCCGGGCGCCGGTCAGCTCCACGCCGAACAAACGGTCCACCCCGGGCTGGAGCAGCGCGACCACGTACGAGTGATCGAGCGGTCCATGCTCGAACGCCGGGTGCGGCTGCAGCACCGCATTAACCGCAAGCATGGACCACCAGCTCCAGTTCCTCGGCGGAGTGCTCCAGGCGGAGAGGGTGCTCGAAGGCCATATCCGCCAGCCGCCACCACAGCGCGTGGTAAAGGATGTGCACGCCGTCCCGGTACTCGAGCCCGGTCTGCTCGCAGGCCCGGTCGATGAGCTCCGCAACACGGAGATAGGGGCGCGAATCGATCGCGCAGCCAAGCTCCCAGAGCCAGGCGTCGCGGTGAGGCACGAGTTCCTGCCTCAGCTGTGCGAACCCATGGAGCAGCAGGAGCGTCCCGTTCTCTTGGGTACGGATCTCCAGGTCCGTGATGAGCCGCCAGCCAATGCCCCGATCCCGCCAGTATGTCTCCTCGACCAGGAGCTTCTCGCGAGTACGCGGCTTCTCGAGCGCATACGCGGCCTTGACCGAGTGCACCTCCTGTCCGCCATCCACCCGGTCCACGAGGAAATCCGAGGTCATGACGATGTAGGTCGATGAGGCTGGGTAGCGCGGGTGCCGAATCTCGAGGCGGTCTGCGATGTCGACCGTCACCACGACCGGCAGCAGGGGATACTGCTCCCGGATCGCGACCACGCGGGGGTCACGCTCCAGTCGGCAGACATAGAGGCTCTCCGAGTGGGACATCAGGTGGTAGATCCGGCCCGGACACAGCAGGCTCGGGATGCGTCCCCGGGTGCCGTTCGAGCGCACGTCCTGGGTGTTCAGGAACGGCTCGTACCGGCCCTCGGCGTCAGCGCGCCGCCACTTCTCGACCCATCGGTCTCGCCGGGCCGGCGTTGCCCCGCGCATGCGCTTCATCGCTTACCCCACGCATGGTTGAGTCGGCAACTGCGCTGCCCGGGTGCCTGCATCATCTGGCCGGCGGCCGCCATGAGGACGGGGCCGGTCCTCAGGAGTAATTGCTTTTGCATTCGGCTTCGGGGCATCGGTGCTCCTGATTTTCTCGCTCCCGCCTGCGGCATCTCGAAAGACCCATACTCAGCTCGACACGAATCGCGCTTATAGGACAAAACCTACCCTCCCGCAATACCCATGAGCAGGCCTTTGTTACTGATTTATATGGATTTTCAGGAAATTAATACGGGCGGATTCGTTTCCTGTAAGCGTACTTGAATTCGCAAACCGTGGAGCGCGAATGGGTTTTCATGCGGAGGCGCGATCGACAAGAATTAATATCCCGAATACTAATGCTCGCGCGCCCGATTTGCGGAACAGAAGCCGAGAGGAGCGGATTTCCGGGTCTGAGACTTCCGTCACACTTTCTCTCCGCCCTCGAGGTGCTTGTCGACATGGTCGGCGGCATCTTCACGCTGGACATGGGCGTAACTCCCCTGTTGCGCACGATACGAACCGTGCGCGGTGGCCTATGAAGTACGTTTAAGGGGGAGGGTGCCCTAGCCTATTCGCTGCCACGCCCGGGTGGCCGTGGACTGAAGCAGGCGCGGCAGAGTGACGTGCACACCGAAGGTGGGCGGATCTTGCACCCAGGCACGAACGCGTTGCTTCGGGGCATTCGTCGGGAGGGAGAGGTTGTGCATCACCAAACACCAGATGTGAAGGTGATCACTAAGTGTATGGAATCGCACCACCTGGGTCAAGTATTTCTTGACACTCTGGCGCGACTATGTTTCGCGCAGGCAGGCTAGGTGTCGAGTGAATCAAGCAGTCAGCTGCATTGACGCACCTAGTCGTTCAGGTACGACTCTGACATCCCATCGAGCGTCATCTTTGCCTCCTGCCATTCCGGCATGGCCCGCTTGAGCAGTCGGTAGAAGCGGGAACTGTGGTTGTGCTCCCGCAGGTGGCAGAGTTCGTGAAGAATTACGTAGTCGATACAGCGGATCGGGGCCTTCACCAAGTCGGGGTTGAGAATGATTCTCCCGGCAGGGGAACAGCTACCCCACTGGGTTTGCATCGCCCGGATGGACCAGACGGGTGGCTCGTCCACCCATGGAAGCCGCTGGCTCACAGCAAGTAGTCGCCGCGCGAATATCTCGCCACCACGATACCGATACCAGCGGGCGAGCCGCCTCTTGATGGCGGCTGGGGAGTTATCCCGGGTCGTGACCCGGATCTGCCCCCGGAGCATCTTTACGTTTTCCTCGGCGCTGGAGGGAATGACCTTCAACATATACCGGCGACCAAGGTAGAAGAGGGTCTCGCCACTGACGTACTGGCGTTCGAGCACTGAGGCGCGGCGTGCCTCGATGTCGTCAAGGTGTCGACTCACCCAGCGGGCGCGCTTCAGGAGCACCTCTTTGGCCTCGGCCAGAGTGGTGTCTTGCGGCGTTTCTACTTCGACCAGGCCGTTTGGATAGACGTGGATTCGCGCTTCGTGCCCATCAGCCTCGCGTGCGTGCCAGTAGAACTTCAGTTTGCGTTCCCCGTATTGCACCGCGTGCGTCTTGCCGTGCAGCCGCTGGATATCAGTCACGTCTCAGCCCGACTCTCACGATGTGGACGACTTGATCCAGGATTCGGTTGGCATTGTCCAGGCCGAAGCGCCTGAACAAATCCGGGAGCAGCGCCTTGCGGATGCCGGCGTCGATACCACCGGGGTTCAGTGTGTTCTCCGCCACCACGTCGGCAACCGTCTCGTCGATCTTCAGCGCCAGCTGGATTAACTCGTCGGCGTCCTCCTCCATCCGTGCGTCAACCTCCTCATCGCCCATCACCAATCGGAAAACACCAAAGTAGGCCTTGGCGTGGGGCCTGCTGGCCAGCGCCTCCGGAATGCCCGGGGTGCGCCGCTCGTTCACGCGGTCCTCGAACGCCCGGAACAGTGCATATTGCTTTACCGGATGATCGAACAGCGCGTCGGCCTCCTCGATGGCCTTCTTCAACAGCTCGGAGAACACCTTCTGCGCATATGGGTCATCCCGCAGATCCTGCTCGATAGTCTTCCGAGTGCGCGTGCGAATGGTGTCCGCCTCGTTGCGGGTCTTCTGGTCGTCCCACTCTTCGGGGTTCTGGCCCAGACGATCCACCTCGTATGTGCCTTCGCCCTCCTTGACCTTAAGCCCGACGACGTCCCGATCCACGAGCTTGCGGATCTGCTTCTCGTAGGCGCTGTAGTCCACCGTCTCCTGCGCGTCCTGACGGGCGATTTGGCGGAGTTCGGTGAAGAACTTGAGGTCGCGCTTATATGTGTTGAGCATCGCCTCGGTAAAGGACTTGTCCTCGAAGAACGAGTGAGATGAACGGGCCACCTGCAGGCACACGCCGAATTCCGTCAGCGCCTCATAGAAGTCCTCGCGCAGTTTCTGACGCGCGTCGTACTCGACGCCCTCGCTGTCGGTCTCGTAGCGCGGCATCAGCACCTGCCGGAACGCTTCCTGATCGTAGGTGTTTTCCACCCCCTGGAAGAACGACCACAGTTTCTCGTGCAGCTTCGGAAGGCGCTTGTACTCGGTGCTCACACTCCGGTAGAGGCCATCGATGTCGTCGATGTCGTAGCCGCCCTGGGTATGTTCCTCCAGGTTCTGGTACTGCTTGATGGCGGTATCCAGCTCGGCGAGGATGCCCCGATAGTCAATCAGCAGTCCGTAGGCCTTTTCCTCGTGCAACCGGTTCACCCGCGCAATGGCTTGGATCAGGTTGTGCCCCTTTAGCGGCTTGTCGATATACAGCACCGCGTTGAGCGGCTCGTCGAAGCCGGTGAGCAGCTTGTCCACCACGATCAATAGATCGGGATCGCCCTCCATGCCGAAGTGCTCGATGGCCTGGCGCTCGTATTCGTAGGGGTCACCCTGGACGTTGTTCGACCACCACTGCTGCACCTCCGGCAGCTCGGCCTCGTCCACCTCACTGTGGCCCTCTCGAGTATCCGGCGGCGAGATCACCACACGGGAAGTGACTAGCTCAGTCTCGTCCAGGAATTTCTTGAAGCGGATGGCGGAAAGCTTGCTGTCACAGGCCACTTGGCCCTTCAGGCTCTTGCCCAGCTTTTTGAAGTGCTGATTAAAATGGATCGCGATATCCCACGCGATCAGTCGGATGCGGTTCTCGGCGCCGTAGATGGCACCGCGCTTGGCGTACTTCCGTTTGAGGTCCGCCTTCTGGTCGTCGCTCAGCCCCTGGGTTATGGTCTCGAACCAATTGTCGATGGCCTCCTGGTTCACATCCAGCGCCGGGCGACGCTCTTCGTACAGCAACGGCGCCACCGTTTTGTCCTCCACGGCCCGACGCATCGTGTAGGCGTGGACGATGGGCCCGAAGGTATCAACCGTCTCTTGGCGATCCTTCTTGAGCAGCGGGGTGCCGGTGAAAGCGATATAGCCCGCCCGCGGCAGCGCCTTGCGCATGCGCTGATGGTTCTCACCGCCATGGCTGCGGTGACCCTCGTCCACCAGCACCAGCAGGTTCTCTCTGGGGTTGTAGCACTCCTTGTACTTGATCGCGGACAGGAACTTCTGCACCAGCGTGAAGATCACGCGCTGGTTGCCCTTGCCGATCTGCCAGGCCAGCTCGCGGCCGGAGCCCACCCGCGCATGGCCTGCCTCACCGGTACTCACCGAGGCTAGGCCCAATGCGCCCGCGGCGGCAAAGGTGCGCGAAAGCTGCTTCTCCAGATCCACGCGGTCGGTGACCACCACCACGCGGCACTGCTTGAGGGACTCGTGCAGCACCAGCAGCTTGCTGAGAAACACCATGGTGAACGACTTGCCGGAGCCGGTGGTATGCCAGATCACCCCACCCTGGCGGGAACCCTTGGCGTCCACCTGGCTGACCTTCTCCAGCAGTTCCTCTATACCGAAGAACTGCTGATAGCGGGCGATGATCTTCTCGTTCTTGTAGAAGAGGATGTAGTAGCGCAGCAGCTTCAGGAGCCGCGCCGGACTGAGAATGCCGATGAGCAGTTCGTCCTGCTCCGTGGGCAGCACGGGTCCGGACCACAACTGCTCGAAGTGATCACGAACGGCCGGGGCACGGTCGGCGAAGAGCGCGTCGACTTGCTCGTCGCTCAGTGGTCGGTTCTTGATCGCCTCGCGTTCGACCTCGCTGATGCGCTCCTCCTTCCAGAGAGACCAGAACTTCCTCGGCGTGCGTGTGGTGCCGTAACGTCCTTGGGTCTGACTCACCGCCACCAGCACCTGGGCGAAAGCGAACAGGTAAGGGATCTCCTGCACGCCCTGGTTGCGCAGCATCTGGCTGATGCTCTCGTCGATCATGGACTTGTTCGGATTGCCGGAAGCGGCCCGCTTGGCCTCGATCACCACCACCGGGATGCCATTGAGAAAGCCGACCACGTCAGGACGCCTGTGGCCCGTAGCGGAGGCGTTCTGCACCTCCATTTCCTCGGTGACCAGGAAGCTGTTCCGATCGATATCGTCCCAATCAACCAGCGGCACGGTGACCGCGTGCCGCTTACCATCAGGCATGAACTCATTGACGGTGATGCCCAGGGTGAGCATGTCGTGCACCGCCTCGTTGGCCGACATCAACCCCTCGGCCAGTCCCGGCGCGGCGAGCGTGCTGAGCACCTGCTGGATGCCTTCGCTGGAGAGCCGATAGGTCTCGGCCTTGTACTCGAAGCGGTGCTGGCGCAGAAACTCGATCAGCGTCGGGCGCAACAGTACCTCGCGCGCGGAGTCTCCGCGCAGCTCCATAACCTCCGCCGGCGAGCGGTATTCCCAGCCCAGCTTCATCAATGTCACCAAGGCCGGAATATGCGAAGCGTAGAGCTCCCCGGTGTTGGGGGTTACTTTATCCAACAAGATGCTCTCCGGTTCCTGGTCATGATCGGCCTCAGGCAGTGGCCTGTTCCGCCTCGTCCACTTTGACGCGGCGCTTTCCAGTGAGGAGCTGCTGCATCAGAGCCTTCTTTTCCTGCTCCAACTGCTCCACCTGTTCCTTCAGGTAGCTAATAACCTCATCTTCTTTGCTCAACACTTCAGCTATCGCTCGCTGCTCGCTACGCTCAGGCACAACGACCTTGATCTTTGAGAACTGCTGGTACTTCAGATTTAACGTATCTGATACTAAGCCCTGGGAATTCCGGTAGAAGCGATGCACCATTCTCGGCAACTTAAAGAGATAGGATGCGAAGCGTGGGTCAATGTCCTTTTTGGGCTTAAGGACGGTATATGCCGGACTAACAATACCTTCACGGCTGGATAACCCCGAAACGCCTTGCCACATGCGCATGGTGTTATAGGCAATATCGCCGGGACATACTCTAAGATACTTCGATTTGTCGTCGCTGGAGGTATCCTTTCTTCCAACCTTGCCTTGGCTAATGATGCCCTGTTCCGAGGTGACCGAGAGGAGCGGCAACCCTATAGCTCCAAACTCCTTTCTTTCCTCAAACAGGTCGCCGAGGGGCGCTTCAATCCACGCGCGCTCATACCCTGGCAACCGCTTCTTCCCCGTCAGCAACTGCTGCATCAGGGCCTTTTTCTGCTGCTCGCTATTGGCCAGAAGCTGCTCTGTGGTGGCAATGGCTTCGCCCCAGGTGGAGAGGATTTTGGCAATTTTTTCTTGTTCTTGCAGCGGCGGAACAAGAACTGGAAACTCTTTAAGCTGAGTGGAATTTATCGAGGCAAGATTCGTGCTTCGCTTAGAGCAATTCAGAAAGTACGTTTTTCCATAATTACTTGCGGCCAATGCAGCGAGGAAATATGGCTCAATGACGCCACGGTTTACTCTCACCGCAAAAACATGGTTCTGATGAAGGCACGGATCTACTCTCCCATCCCACACATCGCCGCGGCCGAGCTTGTCGAAATCTCCCCCCTCGTTCATGAGGACATCGCCTACTTTGAGTGAATAACGCTCGAGCTGGCTCTTTTCTATTTCGATGGTTTTAAGTTCGGTTGTGTCAATATATCCATCTTGAACATTCGCAACACGAAGATAGGGGACGCTAACCCCATCTTTCAGTCCGCTTTTGCCCTTGGCCACGCCCGAACGTACCTCAGCAATTTTAACCAACGGCACTCTTTCCCACCCCTCAGGAACCATATCCCAGCTCCTTCAGGTAGCCGTCCATCTCCTGCTCCAGCGTTGCCAACTTGTCCTTGAGCTGCTTGCGCTCGGCCCGCACCGCCATCAAGTCGATCTCTTCCTCTTCCTCGAAGGTATCCACGTAGCGGGGAATATTCAGATTGAAGTCGTTCTCCGCGATTTCCGCCGGCGTGGCGAGGTGAGCGTATTTGTCCACTTCGACGCGAGCTGTGTAGGTCTCGACGATCTTGCGGATATTCCCTTCGGACAACGCGTTCTGGTTCTTTCCCGGCTGGAACTCCCGGCTGGCGTCGATGAAAAGCACGTTCTCGTCGGTCTTGTCCTGGCGGAACACCAGGATCGCTGCCGGGATACCGGTGCCGTAGAACAGCTTCTCCGGCAGACCGATAACGGCATCCAGCAGGTCCTCCTCGATCAAGTGCTTGCGGATCTTCCCTTCGCTGGAGCCGCGGAACAGCACGCCATGGGGCACCACCACGCCCATACGGCCCGTGCCGGGCTTCAGCGTTTCGACCATGTGCAGGATGAAGGCGTAGTCGCCCTTGGTCTTCGGCGGCACACCGCGGCGGAAGCGGCCGTAGGGGTCATCGCCGGCGCCTTCGTGGCCCCACTTGTCCAGAGAGAACGGCGGATTGGCGGCCACTACATCGAAATGCTTTAGGCGACCTTCATCGTCCAGCAGCTTCGGGTTTCGCAGGGTGTCGCCCCACTCGATCTTGTGGTTATCCACCCCGTGCAGAAACATATTCATCTTCGCCAGCGCCCAGGTGCTGCCGATGGCCTCCTGACCGTACAGGGCGAAGCGCTTCGAGCCGTTGTAGGCGTTCTTGATCTGGTTGGCGCATTTCAGCAGCAGCGAACCGGACCCGCAGGCTGGATCGCAAATCTCGTCGCCTTCCTTCGGGGCCAGCAGCTCAGCGATCAGTTCGGAGACCTCAGCCGGCGTGTAAAACTCGCCGGCCTTCTTACCGGACGTCGCCGCGAACTGGGCGATCAGGTACTCGTAGGCGTTGCCGATGATATCCAGCCGACCAATGCGGCTGGGACGCAGGTTCAGTTCCGGCCGATAGAAGTCCTCCAGCAGCGCCCTGAGGATCTCGTTTTTGTGCTTCTCGTCACCGAGCTTGGTAGAGTTGAAGCTGATGTCCTGAAAGACGTCACTCAGCTTCTGACTGTTGCTTTCCTCGATGGCGTGCAGCGCCTTGTCGATGCGCTCACCGTTACCCGGCTCATGCCGGCGCTTGTACAGGTCGTAGAAGTTGGCGCCCTCTGGCAGCACGAACCGCTCGTTCTTCATCAGCTCCTGGATCAGTTCCGGGTGGTCGCCATGCTCTTCCTGATACTGCTCCCAGTGGTCCTGCCAGACGTCCGACAAGTACTTCACGAACAGCATGGTGAGCACATAGTCCTTATAGATGCTCGGGTCCACGGTGCCGCGGAAGGTGTCGCAGGCGCGCCAAACGGCCTTATTGATCTGGTCCTGGTTGATCGTGTTGCTCACTTCTCTGCCCCGTTCAGTAACCGCTGGAACATGCCGTGCACCAAGGTTTCTCCGTTCTCAATAAGTGCTTCCGAGAGCCGCCGCTCCTTTTCCCACAGGGCGTTCAGTCGAAGGATCTTCTCCTGTGTCTGACGGGCGGGCAGCGACAACTCGAAATCCCGAAGGGCCTTCTTGTTGATGGAGAAGATGCTGGTTCCCGACTGAAGCTCGGCAAGCCGCCTCTGGGTATCTTCGTAGTTCAAGGTCCAGCACAGGAACTCCGGCGAGATAGGACCGCTATTCCGAACTCTAAGCACGAGGAACTGGTTCGACGGCACGACCTGGCTTTTCTCGTCGCAAAATACTGCGGCTCGGTTGTAGCTACCCTTCGCCGCGAACACCACTTCGCCCGGTTCAAGCACTGGCGGCCGACCTTCACTGTGCCACTCGATGACGGAAAGACGCGATGGATCGACGACGGTGGTGTCCCGGACATCACGAATCTGGAGGCCTAGCAGTCCGCTGGCATACGACTCCGATGTGGCTTTGCGGAATGTATACCCGCTGCGCACCTGAGCGATTTCTCCGATTGATACGGTTCGTGTCATCTGTCCCTCTTTCAGTTGGGCGCCGTCCTTGGCACCTCGCCAATCAGGCCGCCTGACGTTCCAACAGCTCCTTCAGGTAGCGGGAAGCCCGGTCGTCGGACACGTTGGCCCACGCAGCCTCGCCGCTGAGCCTCGTTACCAGTATCCCGTCGTCGGGGTCCATCGCGCCCTTCAGGTAGTCCCGAACCTGGGCCGCCGTCTGAGTGGTTCCAATAATCCAGGTCGACTCCAGAGGGCGACACCAGACGCTGTAACTTCTGAGCCTCTCGTAGAGGGCCTGATAATCCCGCTGCTCGCGCAGGTCGTAGTCGACTTGATAAATTCGCATGCTTTATCGCCTCTCATAACGAACAGGTTCTATAGCACTGCGGCAGGTGGCGGCCTGCCGCAGACCTTCGGGCCCTGACTGAGAAGTTATAGAAGATCTACTGTGAAGCCAGCGCCCTCAAGAACGCTACCTGCGGCGGCGGCTACTGTCAATGCGATCGGGGCACAGTAGAGTTGCTATCAGCTATGAGAGCGGACAGCAAAACAGCGGCACTCCTCAGAACTCCGCCATTCGCGCTGCCTGGGGGCTGCGTTGGCACCAGCTGGGCACCGACCAGACGGGGTAGCTGGGTTGGGCTCTTTTCGGCGGGCTGTACGCGCGGCCCAATGGGTCTGCGGGCCAGTTCCTTCGCCTCGTCCCACGCAGCGGCAGGCACGCAGTGTCTAGCCGCGAGGGGCAATGTGGTTTGCGTGATGCCAGAACGGAGGCCTTGGCTGGGCCGCTCGCGGTCGGTGACCAACACGTAATTTCAAGAGCGCCGTGTGTATCATCGAGTAGCGGGTGCACCTCTCATGGAAGGCCCTGTCGGTGGCGCCCTTCAGTCGACGTCAGTGGGGATATTCCCACGCGTGGTCCTTGCGCTCCCTCGTCCCATCGTGTTCGCGAAGGAGCGACTGCAGCCCCCTTATCCTGCACGCCGATTCGATGAGCCTAACGGTGCGTTCCGCGGTGAAACTTCGTGTACCCCTGAAAGCAGATCGGCCACCGTTTGCCACGGTGGCGCATCGGTTTTGTCTCTAACCTCTTCCAAATTGGGACGGAAGAGTCTCGAACCTTTTCCAACTGTCTCAAACCTTATTCCACCGATCCATCTGCGCCTGACCGGGCCCCTGCTATTCCACGGTCACGGATTTGGCGAGATTCCGCGGCTGGTCCACGTCCGTGCCCTTGAGCACGGCGACGTGGTAGGCGAGGAGCTGCAGTGGGAGCGTGTAGAGGATGGGCGCGGTGACCTCGTCCACGGCCGGGAGGGTGATCACCCGATAGCCGTCGTCGTCGCGGGGGGCGGTGGCGGCGTCGGCGAACACGTAGAGGCGACCGCCGCGGGCGCGGACTTCCTGCAGGTTGGACTTGAGCTTCTCCACCAGGTCGTCGCGGGGGGCGACGGTGACCACGGGCATCTCGCTGTCCACCAGCGCCAGGGGGCCGTGCTTGAGCTCGCCCGCGGGGTAGGCCTCGGCGTGGATGTAGGAGATCTCCTTGAGCTTGAGCGCCCCCTCCATGGCGATGGGGTACTGCACGCCGCGGCCGAGGAAGAGGCTGTGGCGCTTGTCGACGAAGTCCTCGGCGAGGGTCTCGATCTCCGATTCCAGCGCAAGCACCTCCTCCATCTGCCGCGGCAGGTGGCGCAGCGCCTGAACCAGGGCCTGCTCGCGCTCGGCATCGAGCCCCTGGTGGCGGCCTGCCGCGATGACGGTGAGCAGCAAAGCCGTCAGCTGGGTGGTGAAGGCCTTGGTGGAGGCGACGCCGATCTCGGGGCCGGCGCGGGTCATCAGCACCAGATCCGACTCGCGCACCAGGGAGCTCTCGGGCACGTTGCAGATGGCGAGGGTCGCCATGTAGCCCATGCGCTTTGCCTCGCGCAGGGCGGCCAGGGTGTCGGCGGTCTCGCCGGACTGGGAGATGGTGAGGAAGACCGTGCCCTCGGGCACGACGTGGGTCCGGTAGCGGAATTCGCTCGCCACCTCCACGTCGCAGGGCAGCCCGGCGATGCCCTCGAACCAGTACCGGGCCACCAGGCCGGCGTGGTAACTGGTGCCGCAGGCGACGATCTGCACGCGCTGGGCACGGTCGAGCACCGCGGTGGCCTCCGGCCCCAGCGCCTCGGCCAGCACCCGGCGCTCGGAGACGCGGCCTTCCAGCGTCTCGGCGATCGCCCGCGGCTGCTCGTGGATCTCCTTGGCCATAAAGTGGCGGAAGTTGCCGCGCTCGGCAGCCTCCGCAGTGAGCTCGGAGGTCTTGATCGGGCGCTCGACCCGGCGGCCGTCGCGGTCGTAGATGGTGACGGACTCCCGCGTGAGATCGGCGACGTCGCCCTCCTCCAGGTAGATGAAGCGCCGGGTCACGGGCAGCAGGGCGGCGACGTCGGAGGCGATGAAATGCTCGCCGATGCCCACACCCACTACCAGCGGGCTGCCCTGGCGGGCGGCGATCAGGCGACCGGGCTCGCGCCGGCTGATGACGCCGAGGGCGTAAGCACCGTCCAGGGCGCGGATGGCGTGGCGGGTCGCGGCGAGGAGGTCATCCCCAACCTCGAGGCCGGCGTGGATCTCGTTCACCACCACCTCGGTGTCCGTCTCCGAGCTGAAGACGTAACCGCGGCCCTCGAGGTCGCGGCGGATGGCCTCGTGGTTCTCGATGATGCCGTTATGGACGATGGCGACGTCGTCGCGGGCGACGTGGGGATGGGCGTTCGCCTCGGTGGGCGCGCCGTGGGTGGCCCAGCGGGTGTGCGCCAGGCCGGTGTGCCCGCCAAGGGGCGTCGTCGCCTGGGTGTCGGCCAGCGCCGCGACCTTGCCCACGGCACGGTGCCGGCGCAGGGCGCCCTCGCCATCCAGGACCGCCAGGCCGGCCGAGTCGTAACCTCGATATTCCAGGCGCCGCAGACCTTCAAGCAGGATGGCCGCAACATCACGTTCCGCGACCGCGCCGACAATTCCGCACATGGTGTCCCCCTTGCGGGGGAGTTCAAGGTTCAAAGTTCAAAGTTCAAAGTCGAGACGCCGGCTGGCGCGGTGCTTTGAACTTTGAACTTTGAACTTTGAACTACCCCCTATCCCTTGTCCGATTTCCGCCGCCAGCCCTCGATGGTTCGCTGCCGCGACCCGGTCACGGCGAGGGCGTCGTCCGGCACGTCGCGGCGCACGGTGCTGCCGGCGCCGATGGTGGCGTGCGCGCCCACCGTCACCGGCGCCACCAGCGCGGTGTTGGAGCCGATGAAGGCGCCGTCGCCGATCACCGTGCGGTGCTTGGCGGTGCCGTCATAATTGCAGGTGATGGTGCCGGCGCCAACATTGACGCCTTGGCCGAGTTCGGCATCCCCCACATAGGAAAGGTGATTGATCTTGCTGCCGGGCCCGACCTCAACGTTCTTGGTCTCCACGAAATTGCCGACCTTCGCGTTCTCCGCGAGCCGGCTCCCGGGGCGCAGCCGCGCGAACGGGCCCGCGGCCGCTCCCGCCGCCAGCACGGCGCCGTCCAGCACACTGTGGCCGGCGATGTGAACGCCCGCCTCCAGCCGGCAGTCGCGGAGCAGGACGTAGGGGCCGACGGTCACGTTGTCCCCCAGATGCACTTCGCCCTCCACGACGACGCCGACGTCCAGGAAGCAGTCCCGCCCCACATGCAGCTCGCCCCGCAGGTCGAACCGCGCGGGATCGGCGAGCCCTAGACCCTCCTCGCGCATCAGGCGATGCGCCTCGCGCCGCTGCCAGGCCCGTTCCACGCCGGCGAGCTGGGCGCGGTCGTTGACGCCCTGGACTTCCCAGGGATCAGGGCAGGCGACCGGGTGCACGGCGGTGCCCTCCCGCCGCGCCAGGGCGATGACGTCGGTGAGGTAGTACTCCCCCTGGGCGTTGTTGGCGTCAAGGCTGTCGAGCCAGGCCCGCAGCCGGCCCGCCGGCAGGCACATGAGGCCGGTATTGATCTCGCGAATGGCGCGCTCGTCCTCGCTGGCATCCTTTTCCTCGACGATGCCGGCCACATCGCCGCCAGCATCGCGCAGGATACGGCCGTAGCCCGTGGGATCGTCCAGAGTGATGGTGAGCAGGGCGGCGTCGCCGTCGCCGGCGGCCGCACAGAGCCGCTCCAGGGTGGCGGGGGTGATCAGCGGCACGTCACCGCAGAGCACCAGCACGCGGTGGCGCTCCGGGATCGTGGGCAGCGCCTGGGCCACGGCATGCCCGGTGCCGAGCTGCTCGGCCTGCAGCGCCCACTCCAGATCGTCGTCGATCAGCGCCGCCCGGACCCGCTCGCCACCGTGGCCGTAGACCACGTGCAGGGCCTCCGGCCGCAGGGCACGGGCGGCATCGAGGACGCGCTGCAGCATCGGCCGCCCGCCCACCGGGTGCAGCACCTTGGGCAACGCGGAGCGCATGCGCTTGCCCTCGCCAGCGGCGAGGACGATGACACTGATCGGGGAAGCGGGCATGCGCACTCCTGCGATGGCTCCGGGACGGAGCGCAGTGTAGCCGGCCGGTCGCAGGGGGCGGAAGGGCGGGCGGCAGCTGCCTGCCGCCGCCGGGCGGGGGTTGCGGTCAGTTGCCGCGGCGCTTGCGGAGCTTCTCGATGGTGCGCAGCTGGGCGGCGGCCTCGACCAGCTCGGCCTGGGCGCGGGCGTAGTCCATCTCGCCGCTGCGGTCGCGCAGGGCTTCCTCGGCCCGCCGCTTGGCCTCGGCGGCGGCCGCCTCGTCGATGTCCCGGGCGCGGGTGGCGGCGTCGGCGAGGATGGTCACCACGTGGGGCTGGACCTCCATCATGCCGCCCGAGACGTAGTAGAACTGCTCCTCGCCGCCCTGCACGCGCACCGTGACCTCACCGGGCTGCAGCTGCACCAGCATGGGGACGTGCCGGGGCAGTATGCCCACCTCGCCCTCGGTGGCGCGGGCCAGGATGAACTCCGCCGTGCCGGAGAAGATCGACTCCTCCGCGCTGACGATGTCGATGTGCATGGTCATGGCCATATCGCTACCTGGCGTTGCGGGCCGTTCGGCCCCGGACTCACAGCTTGCGTGCCTTCTCGGCGGCCTCGTCGATGGTGCCGACCATGTAGAAGGCCTGCTCCGGGAGGCTGTCGTACTCGCCGTCAACGATGGCGCGGAACCCGCGGATGGTCTCCTTCAGCGAGACGTACTTGCCCGGGGAGCCGGTGAACACCTCGGCCACGAAGAACGGCTGCGACAGGAAGCGCTGGATCTTCCGCGCCCGGGTCACGGTGAGCTTGTCCTCCTCGGAGAGCTCATCCATGCCGAGGATGGCGATGATGTCCTGCAGCTCCTTGTAGCGCTGCAGGATGGTCTGCACGGCGCGGGCGCAGTCGTAGTGCTCCTGGCCGACGACCTGCGGGTCGAGCTGGCGGGAGGTGGAGTCCAGCGGGTCCACCGCCGGGTAGATGCCGAGCTCGGCGATGGAGCGGGCCAGCACCACCGTGGCGTCCAGATGGGCGAAGGTGGTGGCCGGGGACGGGTCGGTGAGGTCGTCCGCGGGCACGTACACCGCCTGGATGGAGGTGATGGAGCCCTTCTTGGTGGAGGTGATGCGCTCCTGGAGCACGCCCATCTCCTCGGCGAGGGTCGGCTGATAGCCCACCGCCGAGGGCATGCGGCCGAGCAGCGCGGAGACCTCGACGCCCGCCAGGGTGTAACGGTAGATGTTGTCGATGAACATCAGCACGTCACGGCCCTCGTCGCGGAAGTACTCCGCCATGGTCAGGCCGGTGAGCGCGACGCGCAGGCGGTTGCCCGGCGGCTCGTTCATCTGGCCGTAGACCAGCGCCACCTTGTCGAGGACGTCCGAGTCCTTCATCTCGTGGTAGAAGTCGTTGCCCTCGCGGGTGCGCTCGCCGACGCCGGCGAACACCGAGTAGCCGGAGTGCTCGATGGCGATGTTGCGGATGAGCTCCATCATGTTGACGGTCTTGCCCACGCCGGCGCCGCCGAAGAGGCCGACCTTGCCGCCCTTGGCGAAGGGGCAGAGCAGGTCGATCACCTTGATGCCGGTTTCGAGCAGCTCGGTGGAGCCCGCCTGCTCCTCGTAGGAGGGGGCCTTGCGGTGGATCGGCATGCGCTCTTCCTCGCCGATCTCGCCGCCTTCGTCCACCGGGTTGCCCAGCACGTCCATGATGCGGCCGAGGGTCTTCTGGCCCACGGGCACGGAGATCGCGCTGCCGGTGTTGCTCACCGAGACGCCGCGCTGCAGGCCGTCAGTGGTGCCCATGGCGATGGCGCGCACGGTCCCGTCGCCGATCTGCTGCTGCACCTCCAGCACCAGCTCCTTGTCGTCCACGCGCAGGGCGTCGTAGACGTTCGGCACGGCATCGCGGGGGAACTCGATGTCCACCACGGCGCCGATGATCTGGACGACCTTTCCTGAACTCATAGCTCGGTTCCTCTTCGCAAATTCGGACTGTCCGGGTGTCGCGGTCGGCGCGGCCTAGACCGCCTCGGCGCCGGCGACGATCTCCGAGAGCTCCTTGGTGATCGCCGCCTGGCGGGCCTTGTTGTAGGCAAGCTTCAGATCGTCGATGAGGCTGCCGGCGTTGTCGGACGCCGACTTCATGGCGACCATCCGCGCGGCCTGCTCACAGGCGATGTTCTCGACCACCGACTGGTAGACCAGCGACTCGATGTAGCGCTCCAGCAGCAGGTCCAGCGCCTCGGGTGCCGAGGGCTCGTAGATGTAGTCCCAGCCGTGGCGGGGGGCGGCCTCTTCGTCCTCGCTCGCCGGCAGCGGCAGCACGGGCTCCAGCGTCGGCTGCTGGGTCATGGTGTTGACGAAGCGGTTGTAGCAGAGCACAAGACGGTCGATCTCGCCCTCGGCGTACTGGTCCATCATCACCTTGACCGTGCCGATGAGATCCTGCAGGTGCGGCGTGTCGCCGAGCTGGGAGGTCTCACCCACCACCGGCGCACTCAGTCGGCTGAAGAACTGGATCGCCTTGGAGCCGATGGTGCACAGGCGCGCCTCGCGGCCGTTGCGCTGATCGTCCCGCAGCTCCCGCAGCACTGCCCGGAACAGGTTGTTGTTCAGTCCGCCGCAGAGGCCGCGATCGCTGGAGACGATGATGTAGCCGACCCGCTTGACCTCCTCGCGCTCCTGCAGGAACGGATGCCGGTACTCCGGGTTGGCCCGCGCCAGATGGCCGATCACCTGACGCATCTTCTCCGCGTAGGGCTGGGCCGCCTCCATGCGCCGCTGGGCGCCACGCATCTTCGAGGCGGCCACCATCTCCATGGCCGTGGTGATCTTCTGAGTGTTCTGGACACTCTTGATCTGGGTGCGGATCTCTTTTGCGCCGGACATGCCGTTGCCGCCCTATGCCGTTACCAGGAGCCGTTGGCCTTGAAGTCTTCCAGGGCGTTCTTCAGCCCCTCGGCTACCTCGTCGGTGTACTCGCCGACCTCGTTGATCTTCTTCACCAGCTCGGCGTGGTTGGCGCCGATGTGCTGGTGGAGCTGCTCCTCGAAAGCGGTGACCTTGGAGACCTCGACTTCGTCGAGATAGCCCTCGTTCAGCGCGAACAGCGACACCGCCATGTAGGCCACGGACAGCGGGCTGTACTGCTTCTGCTTCAGGACCTCCATCGCCCGCTGACCGCGCTCGAGCTGCTTGCGGGTGGCCTCGTCCAGATCCGAGGCGAACTGCGAGAACGCCGCGAGCTCGCGGTACTGGGCCAGCGCCAGGCGGATGCCGCCGCCGAGCTTCTTGATGACCTTGGTCTGCGCCGAGCCGCCGACCCGGGAGACCGAGAGGCCGGCGTTGATGGCCGGACGCACGCCAGCATTGAACAGGTCCGACTCCAGGTAGATCTGGCCGTCGGTGATGGAGATGACGTTGGTCGGCACGAAGGCCGAGACGTCGCCCGCCTGGGTCTCGATGATCGGCAGCGCCGTCAGCGAGCCGGTCTTTCCCTTGACCTCGCCGTTGGTCCGGCGCTCCACCTCGTGGGCGTTGATTCGCGCGGCCCGCTCCAGCAGCCGGGAGTGCAGGTAGAAGACGTCACCCGGGAAGGCCTCGCGGCCGGGCGGCCGGCGCAGCAGCAGGGAGACCTGGCGGTAGGCGACGGCCTGCTTGGAGAGGTCGTCATAGATGATGAGCGCGTCCTCGCCGCGGTCGCGGAAGTACTCGCCCATGGTGCAGCCGGCGTAGGGGGCGATGAACTGCAGCGCCGCGGACTCGGCGGCGGCGGCCGCCACCACCACGGTGTGCTCCATCGCGCCGTGCTCTTCGAGCTTGCGCACCACGTTGGCGATGGAGGAGTTCTTCTGCCCCACCGCGACGTAGATGCACTTAATCCCGGTGCCCTTCTGATTGATGATGGTATCGACGGCCACCGCGGTCTTGCCGGTCTGGCGGTCGCCGATGATCAGCTCGCGCTGGCCGCGGCCGATGGGCACCATGGAGTCGATGGCCTTGAGGCCGGTCTGCACCGGCTGGTCCACCGACTGACGGGTGATCACGCCCGGCGCCACCTTCTCCACCGGGGCACTGCCTTCGGCCTTGAATTCGCCCTTGCCGTCGATGGGGGCGCCCAGGGCATTCACCACGCGGCCGAGCAGGCTCTCGCCCACCGGCACCTCGAGAATGCGGCCGGTGGTCTTGACGCTGTCGCCCTCGGACAGATGGGAGTAGTCGCCGAGGATCACCGCACCGACGGAGTCGCGCTCGAGGTTGAGCGCCATGCCGTAGGTCTCGCCCGGGAACTCCAGCATCTCGCCCTGCATGGCATCGGCGAGGCCGTGGATGCGGACGATGCCGTCGGTGACGCTGACCACGGTGCCCTCGGTCCGGGCCTCGGCCACCGCCTCGAAATTCTCGATGCGCTGCTTGATGAGGTCGCTGATTTCCGTCGGATTGAGTTGCATCTCTGTTCCTCTTAGCGGCTGAGGGCGCCGGTCAGACGGGTAAGCCTGCCGCGCACCGAACCGTCGATGACCATGTCGCCCGCGCGCACGATGGCGCCGCCGATGAGCGATTCGTCGATTTCCGAAGCGAGCGTGACCTTGCGCTCCAGGCGGGTGGAGAGCGCCCCCTCGAGGCGCTCGCGCACGCCCTCGTCCACCGGCTGGGCGGTGATCAGGCGCGCCTCCAGGGTGCGCTCGTGCTCCGCCCGCAGGGCCCGGTACTGGGCCGCGATCTCCGGCAGCAGGAGGATGCGGTCGCGCTCCACCAGCAGCCGGATGAAGTTGCGCACGGTCTCGCCGAGGTGCTCGCCGCCGATGTCGATGATCAGCTGGGCCTTGCGCTCGTCGTCCAGGCGCGGACTGCGCAGGGCGGCGGCCACCCGTTCGTCGGCGACCACGGCCGCGGCCAGATCGAGCGCATCGGACCAGGCGGGGAGCTCCTTGCGCTCCCGGGCGAGGTCGAACACCGCCTCGGCGTAGGGCCGGGCGACGGTAGTGCTCTGCGCCATGGTTGCCTGCCTCAGAGTTGCTCGGCGAGCTCGTCGAGCATCGCCTGGTGCGCCTTGGCGTCCACCTCGCGCTCGAGGATGCGGGAGGCGCCGAGGATGGCGAGGTCCGCGACCTGCTTGCGCAGCTCGGTACGGGCCTGGTTCACCTCCTGCTCGATGCGCGCCTCGGCCGCCGCGCGCTCGCGCTCGGCGACGGCACGCGCCTCCTCCCGGGCCTCATCCACGATGGAAGCGCCCTGGCGGTTGGCCCGCTCGATGATCTCGTTGGCCTGTTCCTTGGCCTCGCGGATCTTCTCCGCGGCCTTCTTCTGCGCGAGCTCGAGCTCGTGCTGGCCGCGCTCGGCGGATGCCAGACCGTCGGCGATCCGCTTCTCGCGCTCGCTCATGGCCTGTTTGATCGGCGGCCAGACGAACTTCATGGTGAACAGGATGAACACCAGGAAGGTGATCATCTGTCCGATCAGCGTTGCGTTGATGCCCACGGTCTACGCTCCCGGTTGCTGGCTCGTTGCGATTGCCCTGCGTTGGCCGTGGCCTAGCCGAGGGCGGCGAGCAGCGGGTTGGCGAACATGAGCAGCGCGGCGAAGGCGACGCCGATGATGGCGAGCGCGTCGAGCAGGCCGGCAACGATGAACATGCGCACCTGGAGCAGGCCGGTCACCTCCGGCTGACGGGCAGCGCCCTCGAGGAACTTGCCGCCGAGCAGACCGAAACCGATGCCGGTGCCGAGGGCAGCGAAGGCGAAGATGAGACCGATGCCGATGGCGGTGAACGCCTGGACCTGAGCGATGGCTTCCATGATTCCTCCCGAGTGGAGACTTTGGCGTTGGGGTTGAGAGTTAAGGGTGATCGGCCGGGGCCGCGGTTCAGTGCTCCTCGTACGCCAGGCTCAGATACACGACCGTCAGCGTCATGAAGATGAAGGCCTGCAGCGGGATCACGAGGATGTGGAAGATCGCCCACGCCGTGCCCGGGATCCACTGGATCCAGAACGGCAGCAGGGCGATCAGGATGAAGATCATCTCGGCGGCGTAGAGGTTGCCGAACAGTCGCAGCGCCAGCGAGACCGGCTTGGCGATCAGCTCCACCACGTTGAGGATGATGTTGGGCAGCCACAGCAGCGGGTTCCGGCCGAAGGGATGGAACAGCAGCTCCTTGCCGAAGCCGCCAAAGCCCTTGCCCTTGATGCTGTAGATGATGATCAGCGCCAGCACCGTCAGCGACAGGCCGAAGGTCGCGTTCATGTCCGCCGAGGGCAGAACGCGCAGGTACTCGATCCCCATGGCCATGGCGATGTTCGGCAGCAGGTCCACGGGGATGAGGTCCATCAGGTTCCAGAACAGGACCCAGACGAAGATGGTCAGCGCCAGCGGCGCGACGAACTCGCGCGGCCCGTGGAAGCTGTCCCGTACCTGCTCGTCGATGAAGTCGACACAGGCCTCGATGACGTTCTGCAGCCCGCTCGGCACGCCGCTGTGGGCCTTGCGCGCGACGCTGTAGAACAGACCGAGGAAGATCAGACCGGTGATCCAGGAGAAGATCAGCGTGTCGATGTGGACGGTCCAGAAACCGCCCTCGCCGATCTTCAGGTGCTCGAGGTGGTGCTGGACGTATTCGGTGGCCGAGCCAGTCGCCATGAGTGCCGTGTCCCCTTGCCTCGTTCAGTCGATGTCGCCGAGCAGCACGAACCAGTAGGCGGTCAGTGTCGCCGCGAGGGTCGTCACCAGCGGCACCGCGTTGTCCCGCAGGACGTACACCGCCGTGAAGATGAGGCCGGTCCCGAGGAACAGCTTCATCATCTCCGCGCGGTAGAAGGCCCCCAGGACCGCCTTCGGGTCCGCGTTGCGGCCGCGGGCGCCCAGCCGCGCGGCGAAATAGAAGGTCAGCGCGGCACTGATACCGCCGCCCACCAGCGCCGCGAGCGCTGCCGTCAGGCCACCGGCCAGTGCCCAGACCGCAGCCCCTGCGAGCGCGATGGCGAGTTGCAGCCGGGCGATGCGCCCCGCAACCCTCATGAGCACGGATGTCTCCTGCCGGCGACCTCGCAAGGCCGCCGAAGTATAGGGAAATCCCCCCACCGGTTCAACGAATGTGCTCGAGGATCCCGTCCAGCTCGTCCAGACTGTTGTACTGGATCACGAGCCGGCCCTTGCCGCGCTGCCCGTGCTGGATGCGTACGCTGGCGCCGAGGCGCTCGGTGAGGTCCTCCTGGAGCCGGCGGATGTTGGGGTCGGGGCGCTTCTCCTCGCGCTGCGGCCCGCCTTCCAGCAGCTGGCGCACCAGGGCCTCGGTCTGGCGCACCGTGAGCCCCCGCTCGGCCACCTGACGGGCCGCCTCGGCCTGGCGCCCCTCGTCCAGGGCAAGCAGCGCCCGGGCATGGCCCATCTCCAGGGTGCCGTCCGCCACCAGCGCCTTCACCGCCGGCGCGAGCTCCAGCAGTCGCAGGAGGTTGGAGACGCTCACCCGCGAGCGCCCCACCGCCTCCGCGACGGCCTGGTGGGTCATGCCGAACTCGCCGGTGAGGCGCTTGAGCGCAGTGGCCTCCTCCAGCGGGTTCAGGTCCTCGCGCTGGATGTTCTCGATCAGCGCCACCGCGATGGCGGCCTCGTCGGGGATATCGCGCACCAGCGAGGGGATGGTCTCCAGCTCGGCGAGCTGCGCCGCCCGCCAGCGGCGCTCGCCGGCGATGATCTCGAAGCGCTCGCCCCCCGGCAGCGGCCGCACCACGATGGGCTGCACCACCCCCTGGGAGCGGATCGAGTGGGCGAGCTCCTGCAGCGCGGCGGGGTCGAACTCGCGCCGCGGCTGGTAGCGGCCGCGCTCGAGCCGCTCCAGGGGCAGCTCACGCAGCTCGCCGCGTCGCGCCGCCTCGGCGGCATCCTCGGGAACGCCCCCCAGGAGCGCGTCGAGCCCACGACCGAGTCCGCGCCGGCGGCTGTTCATGCGCGCATCTCCTGCATCGGGCCCTGCTCCGTCATGGGGTTGTTCCTGGCCATCGCCGCTATCCAGCCGTGGCGAGCCCCGCCGCGCCCTCGCGGCGGAGCAGCTCCGAGGCGAGCGCCATGTAGGCGATGGCGCCGCGCGAGGTGCGATCGTACTGCAGTGCCGGCAGGCCATGGCTCGGGGCCTCGGCCAGGCGCACGTTGCGCGGGATCTGGGTACGGTAGACGCGGTCGCTGAAGTGCTCGAGCAGCTGCGCCGCCACCTGATTCGCCAGGTTGTTGCGCGGGTCGTACATGGTCCGCAGCAGACCCTCGATCTGCAGCGACGGGTTCACTGTCTCCTGCACCCGGCGGATGGTATCGAGCAGCGCGGTCAGCCCCTCCAGGGCGTAGTACTCGCACTGGATGGGAATGAGCACCGCATCCGCGGCCACCAGGGCGTTCACGGTGAGGATGTTCAGCGACGGCGGGCAGTCGACGACGATGTAGTCGTAGCGCTCGCGCAGCGGCGCCAGCACCTCCTGCAGGCGCCGCTCGCGCCCTTCACGCGCCTCCATCAGCGCCACCTCGGCGGCGGTGAGATCGCCATTGGCGGGCAGCAGGTCGAAGCGGCCGGACTCGGCCGGGCGGAGCACCGCCTCCACACCGCACGCGCCCACCAGGAGCTCGTAGTTGGTCCGCTCGAGGGCGTCCTTGTCGAAGCCGGAGCCGACGGTGGCATTGCCCTGCGGGTCCATGTCCACCAGCAGCACGCGGCGGCGGTTCGCCACCAGCGAGGCGGCAAGGTTGACGCAGGTGGTGGTCTTGCCGACGCCACCCTTCTGATTGGCCACGGCGAGGGTCCGGCTCATGACGCTGTCCTGTGCTCGGGGCCCGAGTCACCCAGCACCAGCAGATGGCGCTCGGCGTCCAGGCCCGGTACGGCGAGACGTTGCACGCGGCATGATACGCCCTCCGTGGAAAGGGCGGCCAATTCCATCTCGTCCCGCCGGCCCTTCATGGCCAGCGCCCGACCACCGGGCGCAAGCAGCCGCGCCGTCCCGCGCCAGAACGCGAGCGCCTCGCTGAAGGCCCGGCAGATGACGACGCCGTACGGGCCGCCGGTGTGCTGCTCGAGACGCTCATGGGCAACACTCACCTGCGCGAGGTCGAGCTCCAGGACCGCCTGGCGCAGGAAGCGCGCCTTCTTGCCGTTGCTCTCGAGCAGGGTTATCGGCCGCCCGGGCGCCATGATGGCGATGGGCAGACCCGGCAGACCACCGCCGCTGCCGACGTCCAGCAGCGGACCGGCGGGCAGATGCGGGATCACCGCCAGACTGTCCAGCAGATGCCGCTCGACCATGGCCTCGGGATCGCGGATCGCGGACAGGTTGTAGACCCGGTTCCAGCGCGCCAGCAGGTCCCGATAGGCGAGCAGGCGCGCCGCAGGCGCCGGGGAAAGCCCCAGGGCCTCCAGCCCCTCGGCGAGACGGGCCTCGGCGCTCGCCGCCATCAGGCGCTGGCGCGCTCGGCGCCCCGGCGCAGGTGCACCAGCAGCAGCGACAGCGCCGCCGGCGTCACACCCGGGATGCGCCCGGCCTGGCCCAGCGTCGCCGGGCGATGGGCGGCCAGCTTCTCGCCGACCTCCGCAGACAGTCCGGACACCGCCCGATAGTCCATGTCCGGCGGCAGCGGCCAGTGCTCGTGGCGGGCGGTGCGCTCGATCTGGGCCTGCTGGCGCTCGAGGTAGCCCGCGTAGCGCGCCGCGATAGTGACCTGCCGGGCGACCCGCGGATCGCCGACGCCGGGCCCTGCGCCCGGCAGCGCCATCAGCGCCGCGTAGTCCACCTCCGGGCGCCGCAGCAGGGCGAGCAGATCCTGCTCGCGGGCGAGCGGAGCGCCCAGCACCGCCGCACCGGCGTCGCCGCCCAGCGCCCCGGGATGGATGACCGTGCGCGCCAGGCGCGCGGTCTCATCGTCGATGGCGCCCCGGTAGCGCTCGAAATCCGCCCAGTCGGCATCGGCGACCAGGCCGTAGGCCCGGGCCACCGGCAGCAGCCGCAGATCGGCGTTGTCCTCCCGCAGCTGCAGCCGGTATTCGGCGCGGCTCGTGAACATGCGGTAGGGCTCGCGGGTGCCGCGGGTGGTGAGATCGTCCACCAGCACGCCGAGATAGGCCTCATGGCGGGCGGGTCGCCAGGGCTCTGCCGCGCGCACGCTGGCTGCCGCGTTGAGCCCGGCCAGCAGCCCCTGGGCCGCGGCCTCCTCGTAGCCTGTGGTGCCGTTGATCTGCCCGGCAAGCCACAGACCGGGCAGGTGCAGGCTCTCCAGCGTCGGCGCCAGATCCCGCGGGTCCAGATAATCGTACTCGATGGCGTAGCCGGGGCGCGTGATCACGGCCCGCTCGAAGCCCCGGATACTCCGTACCAGCGCCTCCTGCACATCGAACGGCAGGCTGGTGGAGATGCCGTTGGGGTAGACCTCGGCGCTGTCGAGGCCCTCGGGCTCAACGAAAATCTGGTGGCTGTCGCGGTCGGCGAAGCGCACCACCTTGTCCTCGATGGACGGGCAGTAGCGCGGCCCCACCCCTTCGATCTCGCCGCTGAACAGCGGCGAGCGGTCGAGCCCGGCCCGGATCAGCTCGTGGCTGCGGGCGTTGGTCCAGGTGATGTGGCACGGCACCTGGCGTGGATGCTCGTCGCCCCGGCTCCAGCGCGAGAAATACGGTGCCGGCGCGTCTCCCGGCTGCGGCTCGAGGGCATCGAAGTCTATGGAGCGGGCGTCGAGGCGCGGCGGCGTGCCGGTCTTCAGCCGCCCGACCCGCAGCGGCAGCTCGCGCAGGCGCGCGGCCAGGGCGTTGGCGGGCGGGTCGCCGGCGCGACCGCCGGCATGCTGACGGTCACCGACGTGGATGCGGCCACCGAGGAAGGTACCCACCGTCAGCACCACCGCCTGCGCGCGCAGCGTGAGCCCGAGGCGGGTCTTCACCCCGGTGACCCGCCCGGCCTCGACCACGAGGTCCTCCACCCCGTCCTGGAACAGGGTGAGGCCAGGGATTCCGTCGAGCAGCCCGCGTACCGCCTGGCGGTAGAGCTGCCGGTCCGCCTGGGCACGGGTCGCCTGCACGGCGGGCCCCTTGCGGCGGTTGAGGACCCGGAACTGGATGCCCGCACGGTCGATGGCCTGGCCCATGATCCCGCCCATGGCATCGATCTCGCGCACGAGATGCCCCTTGCCGATGCCGCCGATGGCCGGGTTGCAGCTCATCTGGCCGATGGCGTCGAGGCTCTGGGTCAACAGCAGCGTCCGGGCGCCGGCCCGTGCCGCCACGGCGGCGGCCTCGGTGCCAGCGTGGCCGCCGCCGACCACGATAACGTCATAGGGGTTGGAGGCAGTCATGGCTTCGGTACACAGGGCGTTGAATGGCCGCGGAGTTTAGGCAAGGCGAGGGCGTTTTACCAAGCGTTGTTTCACGTGGAACGCGGTCGCATCCCTGGGTGCTGTATCCATGACGGCGTCGGACAGCGGCCGGGCACAGCGGTAACAGCTTCCACGTCTGGTGCCGGGGGCGTTCAGGGCCTGCCCCTCGCGGGACACGGCGTGAATACCTCCCTGTAGCCTCGGATGCGGCATCCCTGCCGCATACGGTCCCGCGAGGGGCAGGCCCTGAACGCCCTCAGACCGCCGCGGCTGGCCAGTCTCCAGGAGACCTCGGCATCCACCCACGGCGGCTGCCGACCCGCTCCGTTCATGCTCTGTAGCGCGGCTCTCTGACGAGCCGGTCAGCCGCGCTACCCACGCCGCGGAAGATGCCACCACCGCTGGAGGTGCGGGTGGCGGCGGGCGACATCGCGGATTCCGCCTGCAACCGGAACGGTTCCGGGCGCTGACCCCGATCCGCGCTGCGCGCACTGGTACCGCCTTCCGCGACAGCGAGAATGCGACCATGGCCAAGCCAGACTCGCAGTCAGGAAACTACTTGCCGATGCAGAAGCTCGCGAAGATGCGGCCAAGGAGGTCCTCGGTGGTGACCTCCCCGGTGATCTCGCCGAGGCGCTGCTGGGCCATGCGCAGGGACTCCGCCACGAGCTCCTCCCCGGCGCCCGCCTCGGCGGCGGCCTGCGCCTCGGCCAGGGCCTCGCCGGCAGTATCCAGGGCCTCCAGATGCCGGCGGCGCGCAGTGAACGTGCCGACCTCGCCATCCGCCCCCATGACCGAGCGCAGGTGCGCCCGGAGCTCATCCATGCCCGCGCCCGTGAGCGCGGAGACCCTGAACCCGTCCTCGTCGGCGGGTCCGGCCGGATGCCCGCTCAGGTCGCACTTGTTGCGGACCAGGGTCGTCGGCCGCGCTGGGAGCTCCGTACGCAGCCGTGCCACGGCCTCCGCCGGGTCGCGGTCATCCACCACCAGCAACAGGCGATCGGCTTGCGCCATGGCGGCCTGGGCGCGGCGGACGCCCTCGCGCTCGACGGCGTCCCCCGCCGGCCGCAGCCCGGCCGTGTCGAGGACGCGCAGGGGCAGGCCGTCGATATGCAGATGCTCATCGATCACGTCCCGCGTGGTGCCGGCGATCTCGGTGACGATGGCGGCATCCCGCTGCGCGAGGCGATTCAGGAGGCTGGACTTGCCGGCGTTGGGACGACCGGCGATGACCACGGTGAGGCCCTCCCGCAGCAGCTGCCCGCGGCCGGCGGCGGCCCGGGTGGCAGCCAGACGCTCCGCCAGAGCCGCGAGACGGTCAGGCAGCGGGTCGTGGCTGAGCCCCTCCAGGGGTTCGTCGGCGAAGTCGATGCGGGCCTCGAGCTGGACCCGCTCCTCGGCGAGCGCGTCGGTCAGGGCGTGTACCTGGCCTGCCAGCTCGCCCTGCAGCGAGCGCATGGCCGCGCGCGCGGCGGCTTCGCTGCGCGCGGCGATGAGATCGGCCACCGCCTCGGCCCGGGAGAGGTCCATGCGGCCGTTCAGGAACGCGCGCTCCGAGAACTCGCCGGGTCGTGCGAGGCGGGCGCCGAGGGCCAGCAGGCGCTGCAGCAGGCGATCCAGCACCACCGGGCCGCCATGGCCCTGGAGCTCGACCACGTCCTCGCCAGTCAGCGAGTGCGGGCCGGGAAAATACAGCACCAGCCCCTCGTCGATGGCCTCGCCGGCGGCATCCCGGAAACGGCGCAGCGCGGCGTAGCGCGGTGCCGGGAGCGGGCCCGCCACCGCGGCCGCTAGCGCTGCCGCGGCAGGGCCGGAGAGGCGGACGACGCCGATGCCGCCCTGACCGGGGGGCGTCGCGACGGCGCAGATGGTCTCCGCACCGCCGGCAGCGCCCGAGCCGTCAGCCATTGCGCGACTTGTCCGCCGCCTCGATGCGACGGGTGATGATCCACTGCTGGAGGATGGACAGACTGTTGTTGGTCACCCAATAGAGCACCAGGCCCGCCGGGAAGAACATGAAGAACACCGTGAACACCAGCGGCAGGGCCATCATGACCTTCTGCTGGATCGGGTCCATGGGCGCCGGGTTGAGCTTCTGCTGCAGGAACATGGTCGCGCCCATGATCAGCGGCAGCACGTAGAAGGGATCACGCACGGAAAGATCGTCGATCCAGAGAATCCACGGCGCCTGGCGCAGCTCCACGCTCTCCAGCAGCACCCAGTACAGCGCGATGAACACCGGAATCTGCACGAGGATGGGCAGACATCCCCCGAGCGGATTGACCTTCTCCTTCTTGTAGAGGGTCATCAGCTCCTGGTTCATCTTCTGGCGGTCGTCGGGGTAGCGCTCGCGCAGGCGCTGCATCTCCGGCTGCAGCTTGCGCATGCGGGCCATGGAGCGGTAGCTGGTCTCGGAGAGCTTGTAGAACACGAGCTTGATGCCGAGCGTCAGCAGGACGATGGACCAGCCCCAGTTGCCCACCACGCCGTGGATCCAGTCCAAGGCGATGAACAGCGGCTTGGAGATGACCGTGAGCCAGCCGTAGTCGACGGTGAGCTCGAGGCCGGCGGCGACCTCGTCGAGACGGTCCTGCTCCTTCGGGCCGACGAACAGCCGCGTCTCGAACTGCCCCCGCTCGTCCGGTGCAACGGTCCGCCACGGCGAGCTCATGCCGAGGATGTACTCGCCGTTGTTGACGCGGGTGTAGTAGCGCAGGGTTTCATCCCGCGGCGGAATCACCGCCGCCAGGAAGTAATGCTGAATGAACGCCGCCCAGCCGTTGCTGATGTCCCGCGACAGATCCTCGGAGGCCATGTCGCCGAAGTCGATCTTCTCGTACTTCTCGGCGTCGCTGTAGATGACGCCACCGGTGTAGCTGGCGGCGCCGAGGAAGCCCGGCCCCTCGGCATCGGAGCTGCGGCGCAGCTGGGTGTACTGGTAGCCGCGCCACGGCGCGTCTCCCGCGTTCTCGATCTCGTGCACCACGCGAACGACGTAGCTGTCCCGCTCGAGGATGTAGCGCCGGACGATCGTGACGCCATTGTCCGCCGTCCAGCGCAGCGGTACCTCGATGCGGTCGGCGCCGTCCTCCAGCACATAGCGCGCCTGCTCCACCTGCCAGCGGGCCGTGTGGTCAGGGGCGCTGACGCCGTCGCCGACCAGCCCAGCCTGGGCCACGAAGAGCAGATCGCGCGTGTCCTGAAGCAGGTGATAGGGGGTCGGGTCGTCCACCGACACGGTGTGCTTCAGCAGCCGCGCCGAGCGGATATTGCCCCCCTCCGCGGTGATCTCGAGCTCGAGGAGGTCGGTGACCACCTCAACCCGCTCGGCATCGCTGTCCGGCGTCGTTTCCGTGCCCTCGGCCGCCGGGCGGTCGCGTCCCCCGCCACCGGCGGCTTCCGGGGCGTCCGGCGCCGCCCCCTGCTCCCCAACGCCGGCAGACTCGGGTGCCGCGCCTGGCGTCGCCCCCGGCTCGGACTCGGCACTGCGCTCGGCCACGGGAGCGGGCTGACTGGCCGGGCCGTAGTCCTCCTGCCATTGCGTCCAGATGAGCAGCAGGACGAGTCCGAGGGCCATGAAGAGGAAGATGCGTTGATTGTCCATCAGTGCTGACTGTCCGGATCCGAGTGGGGGACGGGATCGAAGCCGCCGGGATGCCAG
The DNA here is from genome assembly GCF_020883455.1 of Spiribacter halobius. Classification (NCBI taxonomy): domain Bacteria; kingdom Pseudomonadati; phylum Pseudomonadota; class Gammaproteobacteria; order Chromatiales; family Ectothiorhodospiraceae; genus Sediminicurvatus; species Sediminicurvatus halobius. The sequence continues at coordinate 4,171,470 of NZ_CP086615.1, forward strand.
GGGTGGCAGCGGAGCAGGCGGCGGAGCGCAAGATAGCCACCGCGCATGACACCGTAGTGATCGAGTGCCTCGATGGCGTAGCTGGAGCAGGTGGGGTGGAAACGGCAGTGGTGCCCGAGCAGCGGGCTGATCAGGTAGCGATAGCCACGTACCAGCGTCGTCAGGATCCTGCGCATCGCTGAGCCATCCGTCTCCAGAGCCGGTCGAGCGCGGCGGCAAGCTCGGCATTGCCGGCGTGGCGTGCCGCGGGCCGGGCCATCACCACCGCATCCACCGCGGGCAGAGCCGCCCGTTGCGCCCGAAAGGACTCCCGCACCAGCCGCTTCAGACGGTTGCGGTCGACGGCCCGTGGCGCAACCCGACGCGAGATGGCGAGCCCGAGCCGTGGCTCCGGCGCTCCCCCCGCGGCAAGCAGGGTGAAGTAGCGATCGGCAAACCGCTCAGCGCCCTGAAATACCCGCCGATACTGCGCCGGGCGAGTGAGCCGTGCGCTGCGCGGAAACGCCCGGGTACCGGGCGGCGGCACCGGCAAGCTCAGGGCGTGAGGCGCGCCCGGCCCTTGGCGCGCCGGCGCGCGAGCACCTTGCGCCCGTTACGGGTCGCCATGCGTGCACGGAAGCCGTGCGTGCGCTTGCGCTTGATCACGCTGGGTTGGAACGTCCGCTTCATGACGATTGCCGCCTGTATTCCGAATCTTTCATGAAAAGGCCCGGACGGGGGCCCGGGCCGGAAAAACCGAGCCGGCGAATGTACTGCGGGGCGTGTTGAACTGTCAACGAACGGCGCGTCCAGGCGCTGTGGATAACCCCGAGGTCAGGGTATAGACTCTTCCGGCGCGGCTGATCGACCCCACACCCTGGCACGCCAAGAGGACCGCATCC